>PLJQ01000309.1 GCA_003140275.1 Limisphaerales bacterium | reverse complement strand
GGCTTCGACGACCCGGCGCAGGCTCCGGGCAACGAATCTGAACAGATGGAGGTTTTCCGCCGCGTGCGTGATGAGATTCAGCGCGTGTTCGGCGCGTGTTCCGATGGACTTCGGGACGCGGCGAAATAGGCGAGAGATTTAACGGTTGCTGACTAGCAGCCAAAGGCGGCGCGTTGCCGCCACGCGGCTGTAACCGGGTTGTCACCATTTCGTAACCTGCTTTCAGTTGGTTGAGATTGTGCGGCGATTTGCGGCATGATATTCATACGGCAGCGTGAAGCAGAAGATCCNNTGGTGGTGGATGACGAACCCGATGCGGTCGAGTTGATTGAATTCAACTTGAAGTCGGCCGGTTTCCAGGTCACGACGGCTGCCGATGGCGAAGAGGCCTTGAAGAAGGCCCGATCGGTTTTGCCAGCTTTGATCATTCTGGATTTGATGTTGCCGGAAGTGGACGGGCTGGAGGTCTGCAAGATATTGCGCCGCGATCAGCGAACCTCGACCATTCCCATCATCATGCTCACTGCCAAAGCCGCGGAGATCGACCGCGTGCTCGNNAAACCCTTCAGCCCGCGCGAACTGGTATTGCGGGTCAAGCGTCTGCTCCGCAGTTCGGGGATCGCCGAAGAAAAAGTGGACCGCATTGTTCTCCCCGAGCTGTGTGTCGATTTACCGCGACACCAGGCCACGGTGAAGGGTCGGCTGATTGATCTCACCGCCACGGAGTTCAAGTTGTTGACTGTGCTGGCGCAACGGCGCGGACGCGTCCAATCCCGCGAGCAACTGCTCAAGGATGTCTGGGATTACGACAATCTGATTGATACTCGCACCGTCGATACGCACATGCGCCGGCTGCGGGAAAAACTAGGTCCTGCGGCGAAATATCTCGATACNNCGTCGGCTATCGGTTTGTGGAGGAATGATTTTTCTCATTCGGCGGTGCGGCCTTTTGACGTTGACCGGTATGAAACTAAATTCTTCAAATTGAATAACAACGGCGCATGTGGTCTTACTTAACTGCCTGGCTTCTCGCTGGAATCGTGGCGCTACATTTCTGGTGGAGGCGTCGCTACGAACGTGTCCAAAAAAAGCGGCTGGATCAACAGCGCGCATCGGAAGCCTTGCGCGTTCAGCATGACCAGGTCGTCGCTCAAACACAGGCACAGCAGGCGGCCCTGTTCGACAGCATGACGGAAGGCGTGCTGGTTTTGGATGCCGCCAGCCGCATTCAATTGATCAATCAATCGTTGCAACGGTTGTTTGCGTTGACCACAGATGTGCGCGGACAAACCATCATGGAAGCCTTCCGTTTGCAGGAACTGGCCGTGCTGGTGAATCGTTTGCCCCAGGAACAGACGGTGCAGGGCTATGAACTCGAACTGCCGGGGTTGAACCAACGCTGGCTGGAAATCAATGCCGCCGTGTTGCTCGACCCGAACCGAAACCAGCAGGGTTCAATCCTAGTCATTCATGATTTGACGCGCATCCGGCAACTGGAAAACACCCGCCGCGAATTTGTGGCCAACGTCAGCCACGAACTGCGCACGCCGNNCATGAGCTGCGCACGCCGCTCTCGCTCATCAAAGGCTTTGTGGAAACGCTGCTCGACGGCGCCAAGAGCGATCCGGAAACGGCCACTCACTTTTTGCAAACCATCGAAAAGCATACGAACCGGCTCACCTACTTGATCGAAGACCTGCTGACGATTTCCCGTCTCGAAAGCGGCCAGATCGTCATGAACCTCCAGTTGGTTGAATTGCGGGAAGAGGTGGCACGCGTCCTCGATGATTTGCAGACGCGGGTGAAAGAAAAACAAGCCGCGCTGGATAATCTGGTGCCCGCCGGTTTGTGGGCGCGGGCGGATGCCGACCGTTTGCAGCAGGTGCTCTTCAACCTCGTCGAAAACGCGATCAAGTACGGACGCAGTGCGGGCCGCGTGAGCATCGGCGCAAAGGCGCGGTCTGAAAGCGAAGTGGAGATTTGGGTGCGCAATGACGGGCCAGGCATTCCCCCGGAATCGCGGGAGCGCGTGTTCGAGCGTTTTTATCGGGTGGACCGCGCGCGATCCGCCGAAACTGGCGGCACCGGTCTGGGACTGTCCATCGTTAAACATATTGTTCAGGCACACGGCGGCGAAGTTGGCGTCAGCAGCGAACCCGGCAAGGGAACAACGTTCTTTTTTACGCTGCCTAAAAATTGACAGATCGCTTTCCGCCGTCTGCTTTCTGCGTGTGCATCGCTTCGCGATATGGCAGCGTTCTGTTCATCTATGACCGCGACTGACGACCTTTTGAACGCAACCACCGAGGATATTTATCAAGTTCAAACCCGCGCTGCCGGGCCGATTGGCCAATTGTCGCTCACGGAAGCAATGCTGCGTGAAAGTCCGAGCGGCGATCTTTTCGGCCTATCGCAAAATGCCGGGATGGGATGGAATCCGAGCGAGGCCGGTCGCAAACAATTTCTAATTCTTAGCACGCAAGGCGGCGTGCGTGCGCCCGATGGACAACCCATTGCACTCGGCTATCACACCGGCCATTGGGAGATCGGTCTGCTGGTTGCGGCGGCGGCGAAGGAATTGCGCGCGCTCGGCATGATTCCGTTCGCGGCGTATTGTTCCGATCCGTGTGACGGGCGTACGCAGGGCACGCCCGGAATGTTTGACAGTCTGCCATATCGGAATGACGCCGCGTTGATCTTCCGCCGGCTCATTCGTTCCCTGCCCCAGCGCGCCGGAGTAATCGGCGTGGCAACTTGCGACAAAGGTCTTCCCGCAATGATGATGGCGCTGGCGGCAATGCATGATCTGCCATGCGTGCTGGTGCCCGGCGGCGTCACGCTACCGCCGGAACACGGCGAAGACGCAGGCACAATTCAGACCATCGGTGCCCGTTTCGCGCACGGATTGATTGCCCTGCAAGAAGCCGCGAACCTCGCGTGTCGCGCCTGTGCGACGCCGGGTGGTGGTTGCCAGTTTCTCGGCACGGCGGCCACGGCGCAGGTCATTGGCGAAGCCCTTGGCATGTCGCTGCCGCATTCCGCGCTCGCGCCCTCCGGCCAGCCGGTCTGGCTCGACATGGCGGCACGATCAGCGCGCGCCGTTCATCAACTCGAAACGCAGAAGCGAACGATGCGTGATATTCTCATCCCGGCCAGTATCCGGAACGCGATGGTTGTTCACGCCGCCTTCGGTGGATCAACGAATCTGGTGTTGCACCTGCCGGCCATCGCTCACGCAGCGGGGTTACCTCGCCCCACGGTGGACGATTGGATTACCATCAACCGTCAGACGCCGCGCATCGTCGATGTCCTGCCGAATGGGCCGACGCATCATCCGACGGTGCGCGCTTTTCTGGCGGGAGGCGTGCCGGAAGTCATGCTGCATCTGCGGCGTCTGGGATTGTTGGACACCGGCGTCACCACGGTTGCGGGTCGAACGCTGGAAGAAATTCTGGATGGGTGGGAAAAATCGGAACGCCGCACACGCTTTCGAGAGATTTTGCGGAAGCAGGATGGCGTCGATCCCGACGACGTCATCATGTCGCCGGAAAAGGCGCGGTCGCGCGGCCTCACCAACACGGTAACCTTTCCGCGCGGCAATCTCGCGCCCGAGGGGTCGATCATTAAGAGCACGGCGATTGATCCGTTGCTCGCCGATGCCCATGGTGTTTGCTGTAAGGAAGGACCGGCGCGGATGTTCTTTCGGGAGAAAGACGCGATTGTCGCCATCAAGCAAGGCCGCATCAAAGCCGGCGACGTGATGGAGTGTTTCACCGTCGAAGAGGTGATGCGGTCGCTCTAGATCACGATGATTTTGGATTGTGGCAATCCAAAATCATAAACGTGATCGATCCCTAAAAGTTAGAGCGGGTTGCGGGCGGAAAACCGCTTCACACTTTTCCTCAACCCGCTCTAGCGGGGCGACAAGCCGCCGCCGGGCTGGCGCCGCGCCAAAGTGCGCTATAAGCCGCCCTCGTCGACAAGGGGCGGCGCTTTCAAGGAACCGAACGCGTGAAAGTGGTC
>PLJQ01000360.1 GCA_003140275.1 Limisphaerales bacterium | reverse complement strand
GCTGTGGTTTGCCAGTGATTTTCTTACTGTTCATCGCTTTAGTTTTCCGGGGATTTGGGGGCGGTTGCTTGATCCTGTTTAATCGGTTTTTCCCGATGAATGACTCAATGCAAGAGAAGCTTTATTATTACGCATCTGCCAATAGAGAATCCCTGCGGACAGCAAACTGCCGAAGAAAACCGATCCTCCGACGAGCACGAACATCCTGTCCTCGTTCACCAGTGGAAAGCCAAAACCGCAAATCATCAGTCCAGTTGAGAATCCGATGGTCGAGAGTCGCCACCACTACGTTAGCGAAACAATCGCGCTCGGTAACGCCTCCATCAAAAAGAGTACGCCAATGACAACGCGCCAGGCCAAACCAAGATGTCTGGCCCAAAGAGTGAAGCCGACCCCGAAACCTACCACGATAAGCGTGTAAAGGCTGACTTGATTGCCCATACGCTTCTGAGCCTCGGTGCGCGGTTTGCGAGCAGATTGGTTCATGAGACCGCGAACCGGGAGCGCCAGCCAGCAAACCAGCACGAGCACACTACCCCACGGAGGCGGAACGAGGTTGGGAAAAGAAGTGAGTACAAGCAGCAAAAGTCCCGTAAACCCAAGCCACAACCGACCCCAAACGTCGCGAGGATCAAGTGGTGACAAGCCATCCGGAATGCCAAATTGGGTTCTCATGGTTTTGCGTAAAACGAATCATTTGCCGTCGTGCTCGAAGATTTCTTCGATGGGTAGTTTGAACAGCCACGCCACCTTGAAAGTCAGGGGCAAGCTCGGGTCATATTTCTCAGTTTCGATGGCGTTGATGGTTTGCCGGGAAACACCGAGCTTCCCGGCCAGATCCGATTGCGACCATTCCTTGACCGCGCGAAGTTCCCGAAGCCGGTTTTTCATCGGTATCGGCGGTTGATGATGAGGTTGCCGAGAACAAAGAAGGCGATCACCGCGGCGAACATGCCTTCCCAGCCCAAGCCGTTTTGAATTCGGCTGGCTTGGAGAACACCAGCCATGGCGAGGAGGTTGAACGCTGTGGCAACGAAAATCGTTCCGGTTGTCGCGAAAAGGCAGGCTTCGAGTTGAATGCGACGCTGCAACTTGTCCATGCCGCGGATCCATCCCGCGATGCTTCGGACGTAAAGCAGGCTCGGCAAGAGCGGGGATAGCGAGACAACGGCGCGCAAAGGAACACCCCACTCTACATGACGGTGCAACGCAATTCGTGACCCCAACGCCATCACTACGGCCACAAAGGCCCAGGCATTAAGTTTCATGTCCGCTCGAAAGGAGTAATTGCTTCCGATCCGAACGGATTCAGGAAATATCGGTTTGCTATTCATTTGAAGGAGTGTAAAGCATACTTGTCTATTGTCAAGCGTGCTTTACACTTTTATTTTCACTTGCACGTCTTCAAATTGTCCAGCACGGGTCAAGCTCCTGCCAACATCCGCCGGGAAACGGTGAAGAGAAGGGATGGCCGAATAATGCCGGGTTGAAAAATGAAAACGGGCGATGCGTTCCACTTTTGAAGAATCGTCCCCGGCTACCCGGCATTATCCGGCGGCTACAGAAAACCGGCTATTACCGCGTCGGATAACGCCAGACCCAGTCTCCCTTTTCGCGGTCAAGCAAGCCGCTTTTTGTGAGAGCCACTTGCCCGCCATCATCCGCTTCATTCCAGCCGACCGAGTAGAGCACAAACTGTCCTGCATCGGTGAGACGATAATGCAATGGCCGGCCGTTGATGATGTCATGTGGCAGTTTTTCAATGAATTGCGGCACCAGGGCGTCGAGGGCTTCTGGATAACCACCGCGCGCGAGGTGATGGCGTTCAAGGGCACAGGCAACGCAGGCCAGATCCACCTGGGCCTGAATGATCGCAAACTTTACGACACTTTTGCTGATGGCGGGAAAGGTCATCAACGCCAGAATTTTGTAAGGATTGTAGTGCCTCATACTATCATGTACTGCCGCATCCGCACGGCGTGCGACCGCAGGTGAGGCAACGCGTTTTTCCAGGTCAACCAATGGGAGGCAAAACTGTTCATGCAGCCGGGCAAAGGAAAGTTCGTTTTGGTAGAAAAACGCGCCGGGCGTCAGGCGGAAACTGACCGTGGTGATTTTGTTCGTGCCGGAACTGTTATCGAGCATTTTGTATTCGCGGGTGAGCCGCTGATTCTCCAGTGAACCGATGGCAAACGCCCGTTCGCCACGCATGGCCTTTGGATAGTCGGCCAGAAAATCTTTCAAAGTGAGTTTCTTTTCCAATTCCGCCAGTTGGGCCTCCGACCATTGGTGTTGCGCCAGGCCCTCGTAAATGGGCTGCATCGTGATGCTCATCGTTGCCAGACTCACCAGATGCGCGATCACCAGCGGCTCCTGACGCAGGGTGTCATTCAACCGCAGCAGAAGTTTGACGTCATCAAACGCTTTTGCGGTCTGGCCGTCGGCAAGTTCCGCCAGGGCGCGCAATTGGACCACGAAACAGCAGGATTTCAATTCGCCAAGATAGGTCAGGAGAAGTGAGATGGTCTTGCTATCATTCGCATCGTAGTCGTCGGCAAAACGTGAATGAGGCCGTTGACTCGCCAGTCGCAATGCCTCGATGGTTTGGTCGTATTTGCTCAAAGCCAGCAAGATGTCGGCAGCGGGTGATTGGGGCTGCGGTGCGATGGGAAATTCACCGGCTGAATTTGTTGGCGGAGTCCGGTAGTACTGCTGCCAGCCCTTCAAATCAGTCAAGCTGGCGCGGGTCCAGTCTCCCGACATTTTTTTCGGAAAAGTTCCATCCGACCGTGTCGTTCGCATCATTGACCGGTAGCCGTCCAGCTCCCAACCCCGTTCTTTTGGGTCCCATTCCGTTGCCGCCAGCCGGGAGAAAATCGGCGACTTGGTAAAGTTTTGTTCGTCTGAAAACGTGTCGGTTGTAAAAGCAATCCGGTCAAGTTGCTCGCCCTTGGCGGCGGCCTGCTGTTTATAATTTTCCCACGCGCGTTTGCCGCGCCAGTTCTCCTCAGTGACAACCACGGCAACGAGTGTGACGATGCCGGCCAGGCCGGCCAACCCCCAGCGCGACAGCCGCCAAAGCCATTTAGTTTTGGGTTTGTCGTTCATAAATCAGACGGCGGCGACCCCGGATGTTTCGCTGCGTTGCTTTGGCGCAAGATTTCGCGGGCGGGTGGCTTCCGCCGGCCGGGGTCGGTCGGAGAGCAATTCATCCAGCATCTTTTCCTGCTTACGAAGCGCCATCATCATCTCCGCGGTAGGCGGAGATTTTGCGATGCGGCTGTGTGAGCCGTCGCGCTGCGAAACGTTGACGATGACCAACAAAACCCAGACGGCGGCCAGCCCGGTCCAAAACCGGCGGCAGGGCCAGACCAGTTCCAGCCAGAACGGTGTGAGAAAACCGACGGAGGCCCGGGCTTTGTGCGTCCCGGTGGAGGCGCACTGTCGGGCGACAACTTCGCGGCGGATGGCGTCGAGTTTTGGCGCGGCAGCCTGGTGGCGGGCAAGCAAGAGGTCACGCGGTGTTTTCATTTTTTCTCCTTGAGCAGTTTTCGCAGGAATTTCCTGGCGTAATACAGTCGTGACTTCACGGTGCCGGGCGGTGCTTCCGTGATGCGGGCGATTTCTTCGATGGAAAAATCCTCGACGAAATGCAGCAACAGGACGGAGCGGTGCGGCAGCGGCAGTTGATTCAGCAAATTCATGAATTCAGTTTCCTGTTCGCGCCGGATGAGCAAGTCGTCCGGGCCGTCTTCAAATTCATCCAGTGCTTGCGAGATTTCATCGCCCGGAACTTCCTGACGCTTCCGCCAGCGCTGGACGCATTTCTGGTGCGCGATGCCGAA
>PLJQ01000451.1:8284-14288 GCA_003140275.1 Limisphaerales bacterium | reverse complement strand
GGGATTGACCCTTACACGCGCGCGGTTTCGGACGTTTATCAGGATGTGTTCCAAGAGGGGTCGTTTATTGGCAAAGGGATTTATGATGTGGATGCATTTCAACAAGCCGTCGCCGGCTGCTTCCCGGAAAACACGGTCCTCAGTCACGACCTGATCGAAGCCTGTCATGCCCGCTCGGCGCTGGTCAGCGACGTCGAGTTGTANNGATTGGCAAATCGCCCAGTGGCTGTTGCCCCGCGTGCCGGGACCGGATGCCCGGCGCATCGCCAATCCTCTTTCCGGTTTGTCGCAATGGAAGATTCTCGACAATCTCCGGCGCAGCCTCGTCCCCGCCGCCCTGTTGCTGCTGCTGCTCGGCAACTGGATGTTGCTCCCCGGCCTCGGTGCCACCGGACCGCTGTTGGCTATCTTGATCATTACCCTGCCCGCATGGTTGTCGGTGGCCGTCGAACTTTTCCGCAAGCCGCGGGAAGTGTCGCTTGCGTTGCACCTGCGCGGGCTGCTCGGCTCGTTCGGACGACAGCTCGGGCAGGCCCTGCTCACCTTCGTGTTTCTGCCTTACGACGCATTTATCAGTCTCGATGCCATCGGTCGCACCTTGGTGCGTTTGCTGTTCACCCGCAAACGGCTTCTGGAATGGCACACCGCCAGCGACGCAGAACAACTGGCTCACAGCGGTCCCGCTGGATTTTATGCAACCATGTGGATCGCTCCGTTCGTCGCTCTGGCCTGTGGGTCTTTCCTGGCCCTGATGCAGTCGTCTCAGTTGCCGTTGGCCGCACCGATCCTAGCCCTCTGGTTGGCCTCTCCCTGGATCGCCTGGCGCATCAGCCAGCCCATCGAGCCTTCGGCGGCGCCGGAGTTGAAGCCGAGGCAATTAGCCTTCCTTCGGCGAACGGCGCGCAAGACCTGGCGCTTTTTTGAAACTTTCGTCACGGCACAAGAAAACTGGCTGCCGCCGGATAATTTCCAGGAGGAGCCTATTCCGGTGGTGGCTTCCCGCACTTCGCCCACCAACATGGGATTCGCCCTGCTGGCCAGCCTGGCCGCGTGCGACTTCGGCTATCTGTCGGTTGGTCAACTCATGCGACGCACCCACAATGCCCTCGACGCCATGCAACGCCTGGAACGACACCGTGGCCACTTCTTCAATTGGTATGATACGCGAACCCTCACACCCTTGCTGCCGCTCTATGTTTCCAGCGTGGACAGCGGCAACCTCGCGGGCCATCTGCTGACCTTGGGACCTGGCCTGATGGAATTTCAGGCTCAACCAATCCTCACGCCTCAAGTTTTCGCTGGCCTGTCCGATACCGTTGGAATTCTCCATGAGTTGATCGGCAAAAATTCCGAGTTGGAGCAGCTCAAGGCGGAACTGGCACCGCCACCCTCGACCCTGCGTGCAGGATTTGACTTACTGCAACGGGTGACCGCTCGGGCAACGACATCGGCCGCCGCGCTCCCGGAGGGCGCCGAAGATGAATTGAAATGGTGGACTCAGGCTCTGGAACGAAACTGCCGGGAACATTTGGAGGATTTGCTGTTCTTGGCCCCCTGGCTGACGCTGGCGACTGGCTCGGCAGGGCAAGTTTCAGGGAAGCTCGCCCAACTCGACCAGTCGCCCACTTTGCGCCAGGTGTCAGAACTGGATCAATCGCTGTGCCCATTGCTCGAAGCGGCGCTGCAAGTCCTCGCCACGGAGCCTGCCTCATCCCGGAAGTCAGAAGCGGAAGCGGGGCTTGCAAAATGGTTGAGTTCCTTGCGCGAAGCCAGCAGTCGCGCGAGCCAGCGCATCCTCGGCCTGGAAACATTGGCCCGGCAAACCGCCGAACTGGCCGGGATGGACTTCAGTTTTTTGTTCGATCCCGCGCGCGAACTTTTCTCCATCGGCTTCAACGTCACTGAAAGCCGCTGTGACGCCAGCTTTTATGACCTGCTGGCATCCGAGGCTCGTCTATGCAGCTATGTCGCCATCGCTCAGGGACAAGTTCCACAGGAGCACTGGTTTTCGCTGGGCCGTCTGCTCGTGGCTTTGAGGGGCGATCCCGTGCTGGCATCATGGAGCGGGTCAATGTTCGAGTATTTGATGCCGCTGCTGGTCATGCCGAATTATGAGAACACCTTGCTGGATCAAACGTGCAAGGGGGCCGTCCGGCAGCAGATCAAGTACGGCCAGTTGCGCGGCGTTCCCTGGGGTGTTTCCGAATCAGGTTACAACCGGATTGACGTTCATCTGAATTACCAATACCGCGCCTTTGGCGTGCCGGGCCTCGGTTTGAAGCGGGGCTTGGCGGAGGACTTGGTCATTGCTCCTTACGCTACGATGATGGCACTAATGGTTGCGCCCCGGGAAGCCTGCGACAACCTCGAACAGCTCACCGCCGAAGGACGCGAAGGGGCTTATGGGTATTACGAGGCGGTGGATTATACTCCTTCACGTCTGCCCCGTGGCAAATCCAGCGTCACCATCCGCTCGTTCATGGCCCATCATCAGGGGATGAGCCTGCTCGCCCTGGCGTATCGGTTGCTGGACTGTCCCATGCAACGACGCTTCCTGTCGTGCCCCGCTTTGAGGGCCGCGGACTTGCTCTTGCAGGAGCGCGTACCCAACACAACCGCCAAGGTGCTCTGCGAAGAGTATGAATTGGCTAAATCGCGAAAGTTTGCCAGGAACGGGAAGGGCCTCATGCGCGTCTTCACAAATCCCGATCTGCGCGCGCCGGAAGTCCAGCTGTTATCCAACGGCCGCTATCATGTCGTGGTCAGCAGCGCGGGCGGCGGCTATAGCCGTTGGCGGGATCTGGCTGTGACCCGCTGGCGGGAAGATGCCACGCGCGATTGCTGGGGCACTTTTATCTATTTGCGCGATGCCGCCACCGGCGAATCCTGGTCCGCCGCTCATCAGCCTTGCCTTTGCACGACCAAACGTTACGAAGGGATCTTCACTCAAGCTTGCGCCGAGTTTCGCCAGCACTATGCCGGCCTGGAAATCCACACCGAAATCAGCGTCTCCCCCGAAGACGATGTCGAGTTGCGTCGCGTGACCCTCACCAACCATTCCAACGCGCGGCGTGTCATCGAACTGACCAGTTACGCCGAGGTCGTGCTCGCGCCTCCCGCGGCGGATGCTTCTCATCCCGCCTTCAGCAATTTGTTCGTGCAAACCGAGTTCTTGCACCCGCGCCCGGCGGTTCTTTGCACCCGCCGGTCCCGCTCCGAGGGGGAAAAACCGCCCTGGCTCTTGAACTTCATGGTGGGACAGGGTGGCGAGCAGGGCGAAGTCTCCTGCGAAACCGACCGCGGCAGATTCATCGGGCGAGGCCGTACCCTCGCCGAGCCAGCCGCTCTGCAGAGTAACTCACCGCTGTCCAACACCACCGGCTCCGTTCTGGATCCCATCAGTTCGTTGCGCCGCACAGTCACATTGATGCCCCACGAAACCGCCCGCATTGATCTGGTCATGGGCATGGCGGAGAGCCGCGACGCGGCGCTGGCGCTCGTGGAAAAATACTACAACCCGCGCATGACTGACCGGGCCTTGGACCTCGCTTGGACCCACAGCCAGGTCACCCTGCGCCACCTCAATGCCTCGGAAGCCAACGCCCAGATCTATGCCCGGCTCGCGAGTGCCTTGATCTATGCCAATCCCGCCCGGCGCGCCACTCCCAGTCTGTTGCTCAACAATCGACGCGGCCAGAGCGGACTTTGGGGCTATGGCATTTCCGGTGACGCACCCATCGTCCTGCTCCGCATTAGCGACGCCGCCAGAATCGAGATCGTCCAGCAGCTCCTCCAGGCTCACTCCTACTGGCGGATGAAAGGATTGCCGGTTGAGCTGGTGATTCTCAATGAGGATGTTTCCGTGTACCGCCAGCCCTTGCAGGACCAAATCTTCAGTTTGATTGCCTCAGGCATCGAAGCCCAAATGCTCGACAAGCCGGGCGGCATCTTTGTCCGGCGACTGGACCAGGTCTCCAGCGAAGACCGTGTGCTGCTCCAATCGGTCGCACGCCTGGTTCTGGCGGATGAAAATGGATCGTTGACCGAACAACTGGAACGACCCGGTCTTTCTGATCCGATCATCCCTTTGCTCACGCCTGTCCGCTCCCCGGCGCGCGATTCGCCCAAGCCGCTGACGCAACCGGAGTTGATTTTTAATAATGGACTCGGCGGTTTTACCCGTGATGGACGTGAATACATCATTACGTTGTCAGCGGGCCAGGTAACTCCCGCCCCTTGGGTGAACGTGCTGGCCAACCCCTATTTCGGAACGGTCGTTTCGGAGAGCGGCAGCGCCTACACTTGGGTCGAAAATTGCCACGAGTTTCGCCTGACGCCCTGGAGCAATGATCCAGTCACCGACGCCACCGGTGAAGCCTTCTACATCCGGGATGAGCAGACCGGTCAATTCTGGTCGCCTACCCCGCTTCCGGCGCGCGGGACAACACCTTACGTCATCCGTCACGGCTTCGGCTATTCCGTATTCGAACACACCGAGAACGGCATCACCTCCGAGTTGACAGTTTATGTGGCCATGGACGCGCCCGTGAAGTTCATGGTCCTGAAGCTGCGCAACGTCTCCGGACGGCCGCGCGTTCTGTCGGTCACTGGTTACTGGGAATGGGTGCTGGGAGAATTGCGCCACAAAAGTCTGCTACACGTGCAGACCGAGGTGGACCCCAAAACCGGCGTCCTGCTTGCGCGCAATTCTTACAACACTGAGTTCGCCGAACGCATTGCCTTCGTGGACGTGGGTGATTCCAGGCGAACCGTCACGGGGGATCGGCGGGAGTTTATCGGCCGGAACGGGAGCCTGTCCGATCCGGCGGCCCTGAAGCGGACGCGGCTTTCAGGAAAAACAGGGGCGGCGTTGGACCCTTGCGGCGTGGTGCAAGTGACTTTTGATTTGCCCCCCGGGCAGCAACGAGAAACCAGCTTCCGCCTTGGGGTGGGGCGCACCATCGCTGAAGTACAAACCTTGATCCGCCGTTTCCGCCCCGCTGAGGCCAGCCGTGTCGCCCTTGAAGGAGTCTGGCAATACTGGAATCGGACGCTCGGCGCCGTGCTGGTCGAGACACCCGATCCCTCCGTTAATGTGATGGCCAACGGCTGGCTGTTGTATCAAACCTTGAGTTGCCGCCTGTGGGCGCGCACCGGATTTTATCAATCCGGCGGAGCGTTCGGCTTCCGCGACCAATTGCAGGATGTGATGGCGCTGGTGCATGCCGAGCCGGCCCTCACCCGTGAGCACCTCCTGCGGACCGCGGCGCATCAATTCCGCGAAGGCGACGTGCAGCATTGGTGGCACCCGCCCGCCGGTCGCGGCGTCCGCACGCATTTCTCCGATGACTTTCTCTGGCTGCCTTACGCCACCTGCCGCTACGTCGCGTGCGTTGCCGACACCGGCGTGCTGGACGAGTCCATTCCCTTTCTCGAAGGCCGTCCCCTTAAACCGGAGGAGGAATCATACTATGACTTGCCCAATCGCTCCGAAGCTTCGGCCACGCTGTATCAACATTGCGTTCGCGCCATCGAACACGCGCTCAAATTCGGCCAACATGGCCTGCCGCTCATGGGTTGCGGGGACTGGAACGACGGGATGAATCTGGTGGGCAAAGAGGGGCGCGGCGAAAGTGTCTGGCTGGGTTTCTTCCTCTACGACGTGCTGACCCAATTTTCGGAATTGGCGCATCAGCGCAACGACACTGTCTTTGCCGGGCATTGCCTCGCCCAAGCCCACCAACTGCAACAGAACATCGAGCAACAGGCCTGGGACGGCCAATGGTATCGCCGCGCGTACTTCGACGACGGCACGCCGCTCGGGTCGGCTGAGAATTCCGAGTGCCAGATCGATTCCATCGCGCAAAGCTGGTCGGTNNCGCGACGCCGGGCTAATCCAGTTATTCGATCCCCCTTTCGATCAGTCCACCGTCAATCCGGGCTATATCAAGGGCTATTTCCCCGGCGTGCGCGAAAATGGTGGCCAATACACTCATGGCGCCAT
>PLJQ01000451.1:0-8215 GCA_003140275.1 Limisphaerales bacterium | reverse complement strand
GCCGGCTGGATGTATCGGCTGCTCATCGAAACGCTGCTGGGCGTGAACCTCGCGGGAGATCAACTACGTCTGACCCCCCGTCTTCCGAAAAGCTGGACGACCTGCAAAATCCACTACCGCTTCCGGCAAACCGTTTATCATATCACCATCACCCAGATCGTCGGTGATTCGGCCGGCACGAATCAACTCTTTCTCGACGGAAAAGAACTTGCGGTGGAAACGGTCCCCATGGTGGACGACTGCCGTGAGCATTCCGTCGAATTGAAAATCTGGAGCCCGGCGAGCGCCCCCGAAAATCGGAGACTTCTTTTGACTGCCGTTTGAGCACACCCACCTTGGTTGTGCAAAGGCGGTCATCAAGCTGTGCCGTACCTCCTCGCTGGAAATTCAACTCGCACGACTCCATCGCTTTCGGTAAGCCGGAATGACCGCGGTCGGTTCAAACAACAGCAACTCGCGCTGGATTTTCCGTGTTAATTCATGGGAAGTCCCGGCGCGCACCCACAGCAGGAGCACCAGCGCATTCAGAATCCGTTCCCGAGGATGCCGCCGGTTGCGCGGGAGCAGAAGCGCGCGCGGGCCAAAAACTCTTACGTTTGCCAGCCGGTTTCGCCAACGGCTTGTGCCGGGCCATTTGTTGACGTCACTCGTGGCGTAATCAGCAGCGGACCGGAAGTTGCCACCAAGCCGGCGATTTTCCAGCCATAGCCACGCTGCCAATGCTAGCGAACTTACTTCGCGATAACTTTCTTGCAACGCATTGTGCGAAAGCCATGACCGATGCGGACGGAGTTTGAATTCAACTCCGGCTGCGTGACGCTTGCGCACCTCCTCGATCCACGGCATTTCTTCCGTTGCAGCAAGATCACTCAACCGCCGACCACGCTCCAGGCAGCTCCAATGATACGCGCCGAAGGCAATCAACACCGCGTCGCCCAGTGCCAGTTCGATTTTCGCAATGTTCCGGTAAATGAAATCGGCGTCCCCGGCCGAGAAGCGCTCGTGCTCCAGCTTTTCGCGCGCGAAGAGCAGGCCCGAACAGCGGTTCATCATCAGCCGGGTCGCTTCCGACAAGGTAATTGTTCCAGCATCACGATGATGTTCACAATCGGCGAAAATGCGGTCGTCACCCAGCAGCCACCGATGCCCCATGATCAGGTCGTGATAAAACAGATTCTGCGAACTGCGGCGAAGCTTTGCCGACGAAGTGATTTTGAATTCCAACTCAATCCCCGAGATCGACGAAAGCTCATCGCCCAATTCATGCAGAGACTTTGCATAGCGCCGTTCGTTCAACCACGGGAGGCCGCGAACAAAAATGTAGAACTCCAGATCGTTGTAAGGCTGATCTCCCGCCGGTGTTTTCAACACGCCACCTTCGCCACGTCCATAGCCACCACCGAGGACTATTCCTTCCAGCTTATGCGCCGGGATGATCCGACCAATGCCAGCCGAAACTTTTTTGCAGACGGTTGCGAGATGCTGCTCCAGCGCGTCGCTACAGTNNCTACCGTTCAACGTGAAGCGAGTTTCGGAGTTGGAGACGGGCCGCGCCGCGGGGACGAAACTGCTTCGGGTATCGGGTGCAAAGGTGGCGGGCATGTTTAGCGTTGGAGGTTGGCCGTCCAGGTTGGCGGAGTGATGGCAGAACCTGCTTGATGTTGGCGATAAGCCACCCAGCCGTTGCGAAAACCCGCCAGCGCGCCAGCTCGTTGTTGCCAGCGAATTCGCCACGCGTGCGGCCACTCATTCAACCGGCGCGTGCGCGTGCAAAAAAACAAGTCCCGCCTCGCATCGTTCAGCCAGCCAAAAAAAACATTTCGCCACCAGGTTGGATTTGCGCTCGGACTGTTCCACACGGCGGCCAGCGCGCGGCCTTCGCCGAAGCTTCGTTTCCATGCCTGCGCGGCGGTGTAATTGTGCGAGTGCATCACTGCCGATTCCGGCACGTAAACCACGCGATAGCCCTGCGCCCGGCACCAGCGCGTGTACTCGTCGTCCTCCGAGTATTGCATCCGTTCGTTGAAGCCGCGTTTCGCCCAGATGTCTTTGCGAATGCCGCTGCTCGCCATGCTGAAAAAATGTTCCCACTTCGCGGATTCCCGATTCGAGCCGAAGCAGCGTTCATAGTCGTGGGCAAATACTGCTTTNNGTCGGGACGAGGAATTTGCCGCCCGAAGACCGCAGCGACTTGCGGATCGAGCAGCGCGGTCACGAGCGGGCCAAGCCAGTCCGATCCCAGCGGTGTGGCATCGGCGTTCAGGAAGATTGCGAAGTTCGATGACGCGAGCTGCATTCCGTGGTTCATCACCCGCGCCGGGTTGTATTCACTGTGTGGGATTTGAACGAAATGCCGCGGCTGAAATTGACGCAACAGTTCCACTGAACCATCCGTCGAGCCTGAATCAATCGCGATAAGTTCCCAGTTCTTGTAGTTCTGAGCCATGAGCGTCGGCAGAGTTTCACGCNNGCTTTCACGCAGCGCCCACGCTTCATTGAAAGACCGCATGATGAGGTTGACAGACGGTTCGGTCATATCCTTCGAAGTTAAATCATCTGCGCGCCGGGTGGCATGGGGTCTTTCACCTGGCGGGCGGGAGGGTTTCACCTACTTAGCATTGGGCTGCCTCAAGCCTACACTGTCGTTGGAAATCAATACCGAAAATGCCATGACGAAAAACGCTCTCATCAAGCCGCCGCGAATTTCCATCGCCGNNCATGGAACGAGGAAGCGGTCATTCGCCGCACGCTGGAATCACTGTTCAAGCAATCGCTGTTCGAAGAGCTCAGCGCGCGCGGAGAATGTTGCGAAGTGCTTTGCATTCCCAACGGCTGCACGGATCGCACGGCTGAAATCGCCACCGCTGTTTTTGCGGAGCAGGAAAAATCACATCCGTTCGCCGACGCCTTTGCTGGCAGCGTGCGGGATATGCGCGAGGCCGGACGCAATCACACCTGGAATGCTTTTGTGCATGGTCTGTCGTGTCCAGAAGCGGAGTTTTTGTTTCTCATGGACTCGGACATTCTATTCAATCGCCGCGAGACTTTGTTCAACATGTATCTGGCGCTGCTGGAAAAAGCCGATGCCAGAATCGCCAGTGACCAACCCGTCAAGGACGTGTCGCTCAAGCCGGTGAAATCCTGGCGCGACCGCATCTCGCTGGCCACTTCCGAAATGAACGGCGCGATTCAAGGACGAATGACCGGCCAACTTTATTGCATCCGGGCCGAGGTCGCGCGCCGGCTGTTTCTGCCGAAAGAACTCGGCATAGACGACGGTTTCATCAAGGCAATTGTCTGCACTGATTTCTTTTCCAACGAACTCAACCCAGGCCGCATCGTTCTCGCCGACAATGCTTCGCATGTTTACGAAGCTTATACATCCGCCGACGAGCTTTTGAAAAACCAAAAGCGGCAGATGATCGGGCAGACCATTGTGCATGTGCTGGTGGACTATTTGAAACGGCTGCCGCAACAACAAAGAACCAATCTCGCCGACACTCTGAGGCGCAAAGAGGAGGCAAGTCCCGATTGGGTCGCGCGGCTCGTGGCTGATCACCTTCACCGGGTCCGCTTTTTCTGGCGATTGTTTCCCGACGCGCCAAGCTACCGCTTCAAACGCTGGTGGCGGATGCGAGGGTTGAAACGGGTGACCCATTTGCCGGCCACGCTCGTTGGCTTCGCCATGACCATGATCGCTTGCGCCCAGGCGTGCCGGCATTTCAAACGCGGACAGATGCACTTCTGGCCCAAGGCCGCCCGGGAAAATATTTGCAACCTCGCCGCCGACAAGTCCGGCCTCACTCAAACTATTCAATCATCATGAACGCCACGCAGCAGCAAAAGGACTACTACGAAGAATATTGGACGACCGGGCACGCCCAGTATTCCGGCGACATCCAAGGCTACGCCACGAATTTGCGGTCCTGGATGCACGCCGAACTGCGAGACATTGCGGACGCTGCGCCCGTTCTCGAAGTTGGCTGCGGCGATGGCTCATTCACGAGGAGTCTGGCTGAACTTTCATCGCGCGTGACTGCGGTGGACATCTCCGCTTCTCAGATTGAACGGAACGCCCGCACCCACCCGGAAATCAAGTTCGTTCAACACGACGTTGCCCAATCTTTTCCTTTTGCGGACGCCGACTTCGACGTGATCTGGTGTTCCGAAGTACTCGAACATCTCTTCGATCCAGGCTTCGCCGTCCGCGAGATGCAGCGAGTACTTGCGCCCGGCGGACGGCTGCTCATGACGGTTCCGTATCACGGTGTGCTCAAAGACGTGCTGATCGCGCTGTTCAAATGGGACGAGCATTTTTCACCGACCAATCCGCACATTCGTTTCTTCACGCGCAAAACGTTATCGCAACTTGCCGCATCCGCGGGGTTCGTTGAAATCGAAACCAAAACGTGCGGGATGAACAAGCCGCTGCGCGATCTGATCGTCCCCACCAACATCCTGCTCAAGGCGCGGAAGCGTTGATTTGCATAGAGGAGAAGAAGGCCAAACGATGGACGCAAGCCACCTCATCGCACTGGCGCTGCTGCTGCTGGCAATTCCTGCGGGCATCCTCGTCGCGACCTTTTCCCAACGCGCGCGCGATGCGGCATTCTTTATGATGGTCGCGGCGACCGTGATCACGGATCGGATCGACGTGAATTTTCTCAGCCATTACTGGTATCGCGGGACAACGCGCGGACTGGAATTCTCCCTGGTGGACTTGCTCGCGATCAGCGTCTTGGCCGCTTCTTTTCTTATGCCCCGTCCGGGAAAATCGCGCTTCTACTGGCCGGCCAGTTTTGGATTGATGCTCGTGTTTTTTTTGTACACCGGCGTGTCGGTGGTGCTCTCTGAGCCGAAAGTATATGGGGTATTCGAACTTTCCAAAATGGTCCGTGGCTTCTTCTTCTTTCTGGCCGCGGCATTGTATGTCCGCAGTCAGCGGGAGATCCGAGTTCTCGTTTTTGCGTTATGCTGCGCCGTTTGCTTCGAGGGGGTGCTGGCGCTCAAACAGCGATTGATCGGCGGCATGGATCGCGTTCCAGGCAGTCTTGATCACGAGAACAGCCTGTCCATGTATTTGTGCCTCGTCGCGCCCATTTTCGTTGCCGCGGCCACTTCCTCACTGCCGAAGTTGCTCCGTGTTTTCTCGATCGTCGCCATTGGCGCGGCGGCGCTGTGCAGCGTGCTGACGATTTCGAGGGCCGGCGTTCCGATTTTCGCGCTGGTCATGCTTGGCGCAACGGCGTTCTGCGTGTCCTGGCGCGTCACGCCTAAAAAGATATTTGCAACCGCGCTCGTCGTGCTGTGCATCGCCGGGCTGACCTTCAAAACCTGGGACAGCCTCAAGGGGCGTTACGCCGAAGCCACCTTCAAAGACGAATACCTCGACGATCAACAGGAGGGACGGGGCTATTACCTTCGTCTGGCGAAGGTGATCGTGCAGGACAAGTTCTTCGGCGTCGGGCTGAATAATTGGTCCTTCTGGGTCAGCAAAAAATACGGCACGATGGTTGGCCGGCCGTACGACGATTACGGTGATCTCCACAGCAACAAACCGGACGATCAAACCATCGAAAATCTCGTCTGGGCCGCGCCCGCCCACAATCTCGCGGCACTGACCGTCGGTGAACTGGGCGTGCCAGGCTTGATACTTTTCGCACTGCTCTGGGTGCGCTGGTTTCAAATGGGTGTGCGCTTTCTATTCAAGCGCACACCGGAAGCGATGCATCGGCTGGGCGTCGGGCTATTCTTCTGCCTTTGCGGAATATTTTTACACAGCCTCACCGAGTGGACATTCCGGCAGACGCACATTTTTCTGACGTTCAATATTCTCGTCGGGACACTCGCCAGCCTCTGTTACGCGAAACGCCACGCGCGCGAGCTGGCGGTCGAGGCTGCTGTCTTTCGTGACTCGCCAGAATACGAATTCACCGAAGCCATCTCCGCGAAAGTACAACCATGCGCGTGATTCATCTGTTACGGAAATATGATCCTGCCGAATGGGGCGGAACGGAAACCGCCGTGCAGCGGCTCTTCGAGGGTCTGCGGGAGCAGGGCGTTACGACCGTGATGTATTGCCCGTATGTCAATGGCAATGGAGCGCGAGCAGCAAAATCTGCGGACGAAGATCAGAACGTTCGTGCGGACAACAATCGTCATGCACCGTCCGAAACACACAACGGAAACAACGGCGACATTAAACGTTTCAAATCCTTTTTGCCTGCCTGGGGAATTTCGCGGCAGGAAAAACGCCAGCTCATTTCACTGGGTGGCAACCTGATGTCCTTCGATTTGCTTCCGGCAATGTGGCGTGAACCGGACGTGGCGCTCGTCCACACGCACACGCTTGGCCGGCTGGGCGGCATTGCGTCCGCGGTGGCTCGCGGTCGGGGACTGCCGTTTGTTGTTTCGATTCACGGCGGATTGTTGGATCTTCCGCCGGCATTGAAAACCGTGTTCAATGGGTCGTCCCACCGCGGCTTTGAATGGGGGAAAATCTTTGGATTGCTGCTGCAATCGCGCCGGCTCATTCATCACGCGGACGCGGTGCTGGCGTGCAATTCCACCGAAGCTGAACTCCTGCGGAAAAATCATCCCGGTAAACGAATCGAAATCCAGCCGCACGGCATTCCCACGGGGGCTTATCAGCACGATCACCGGGCCGCCGCGCGTGAAGCATTTCCACAAATTCGTGAACGCGACGTTTTGCTGTCCGTGGGGCGCATTGACCCGGTGAAGAACCAAGCATGGCTGATCGCACAAGCGCCGGAGATTTTACGGGAACATCCCGCGGCGCTGCTCGTGCTCGCCGGCGCCTGCACCAATGAAGCCTACGGCCAGAGCCTCGAATGCCAGGTCCGTGATCTCGGCATCAGTCAACGTGTTCTGATCACGGGTGGATTGCCGCCGGGCGATCCGCGGTTGATCGGTTTGATTCAGGAATCCCGCGTGGTTTTGTTGCCGTCCATTTCCGAGACGTTCGGCCTGGTTCTGCTCGAAGCCTGGGCCGCCGGGACCATGGTCATTTCCAGCCGGACTTCAGGCGCATCGGCTTTGATCCGGGACGGCGAAAACGGCTGGCTGTTCGATTTGTCAGACCCGCGCGCATTTCATCATGCGGTCAACCAGACCTTGCTGAATCCGGACTTGCGGGCGTGCCTGGCGGAATCGGGCCGGGAACTCGTGAACCGCGAATACGATATCATGTCCGTCGCGGGCCGGGTCAAACAACTTTACAACGAACTCATCGAGGCGAAACATGCACTACGTCATTCTGCGTGACGACGACACGAATGCCTTGACGCCCGTCGAGTGCCTGGAACAACTCTATCGCCCGTTTTTCGACCGCGGTCTGCCGGTGAACCTCGCGGTGATTCCGAACGTGCGCAGCAATACCATCAGCACTGATGGCGCGCTGGAAAAATTTCTATTCGCGAAAAGGGCCGACACACCGCCCGAGCTTTCCATTGGCGGCAACGCCGGCCTGGTTGGTTATCTGCACGAAAACCCGGGCTTCAATGTGTTGCAACACGGATACGATCATTCGCTTTTCGAATTCGGTTCCGATCGATTGACCAATATCGCAAATCGCCTTGATCAAGGCACCAAAGTGTTGTCAGCAGCGGGATTTCGTGAGCCCCAAACGTTTGTCGCCCCGTACGACCGATTCTCCCGTGTCAGTTTGAACGAAGTCGCAAAACGCTTTTCCGTCATCTCCGCCGGATGGTTTGAACTGCGGCGGCTGCCCTTTGCCTGGTGGCCGCAATACGCGATAAAGAAAATGCGCAAGCAATCGCATTGGAAAGTTGGTCAGACCCATCTGTTGACACATCCAGGCTGTTTGCTTTCGTATCAAAGGCCTTACGCAACGATGCTGGAATCTATTAGGAAACAGGTCGAGAGCCAGTGCCTTACGGTGCTTGTTACCCATTGGTGGGAATACTTCAGAGACGACAAACCGGACACAGCCATGCTGGAAATTCTGCATGCCACCGCCGAATGGCTCGCAGGTAATCCAAACGTTCGGGTGATTTCGTTCGACGACCTGGCCCGTTGTGGCGATAATCTATGGCGCTGAGGACCTCAAACGGAGCAACGTTTCACTTCCTAAGGAAACGCTGATTAAAGGCAGTTTTACAATTTTTGATGGTTGGGAATGCGCCCGCCGCGGCGGAAAATTGCGGTGGGTTGCTTGGGTTCGCAGGCCAGTTCC
>PLJQ01000073.1 GCA_003140275.1 Limisphaerales bacterium | reverse complement strand
CTGGAAAATCCCGGTTGGTACACCCAATATACACCTTATCAGGCCGAAATTTCCCAAGGTCGGCTCGAGGGCTTGCTCAATTTCCAAACGATGGTCTGCGATTTGACGGGCTTGGAAATCGCCAACGCCTCTTTGCTCGANNAGCGATGATGATGTGCCATAGGCTAAAACACGAAGGCGGACGCAATACCTTCTTCGTCTCGCTAAACTGTCATCCTCAAACCATCGAAGTCGTTCAAACCCGCGCCAAAGCTCTGGGGGTTGAAGTTATCATCGGCGATCACGAATCGTTTGCCTGTAACGGAAAAGTCTTTGGAGCGCTCCTTCAATATCCCGACACCTACGGTGCCATTCACGACTACTCCGGCTTCGTCGAGAAGGCCCACATCGCCGGTGCACTCGTCACCGTTGCAACCGATTTGCTGGCGCTCACCCTGATCAAACCACCGGGTGAGTTCGACGCGGATGTCGCGGTCGGCAGCGCGCAACGATTCGGTGTTCCGCTCGGCTACGGTGGACCGCACGCTGCATTTTTTGCAACGCGCGACGAGTTCAAACGCCAGATGCCCGGCCGCCTCGTCGGCGTTTCCAAGGATTCACGCGGCCGACCCGCTCTGCGTCTATCACTCGGCACGCGCGAACAACATATCCGTCGCGAAAAAGCCACGAGCAACATCTGCACGGCCCAGGCCCTGCTGGCCAACATGGCGATGGCTTACGCCTGTTATCACGGGCCGGAAGGCCTGAGAAAAATTGGCCGCCGGGTGCATTGGCTTGCCGCGATTCTGGCCGCTGGATTGGAGCGGCTCGGTTGCCGACCGGTTCCATCGGTGTTTTTTGATACTTTGCGCGTCGAAGTCACCAAACAAACGAGCGCGGACGTACTCAAAATCGCTGAATCGCACCGCGTGAATCTGCGCGCCCTCGATTCAAAGACCGTTGGCGTCACGCTCGACGAAACGACCAGCTCCGATGATCTGACTGTTCTCCTGCAGATTTTCAACAGCAACACCGCTCCTGCGTTTGCCATCGAAGAGTTGGCCGCAGAAGTTCCGACTGATTACGAACCCCATTTCGCCCGGACGAGCAAATACCTTACGCACCCCGTTTTCAACCGTTACCACTCTGAAACCGAAATGCTCCGATACTTGAAACGCCTGGAGTCGCGCGACTTGTCCCTGACGACTTCGATGATTCCTCTTGGTTCATGCACGATGAAATTGAACGCATCGGCAGAAATGCTTTCCCTTTCGTGGCCTGAGTTCAGCCGCATTCATCCCTTCGCGCCGTTACGCCAGACGAAGGGCTATCAGACTATTTTCCAGCAACTCGAAGATTGGCTGGCCGAAATCACTGGTTTCGCCGGAATTTCATTGCAGCCCAACGCGGGTTCGCAAGGTGAATATGCCGGACTGCTGGTCATTCGCACTTACCACGAACAGCGCGGCGAAAGCCACCGCAACGTCTGCCTCATCCCGACCTCCGCACACGGCACGAACCCCGCCAGCGCAGCCATGGCCGGAATGCGCGTCGTGGCTGTGGCGTGTGACAGCGGAGGCAACATCAGCGTCGAGGATCTGAAAGCCAAGGCCGAGACCCATCGAAATGATCTGGCTGCACTCATGGTGACGTATCCCTCCACGCACGGCGTCTTTGAGGAAACCATCAAAGAGATTTGTCAGATAGTGCATGACCACGGAGGCCAGGTTTACATGGACGGCGCTAACCTGAACGCCCAAGTCGGCCTCTGCCGGCCCGCAGACATCGGGGCGGACGTTTGTCATTTGAACCTGCACAAAACGTTCTGCATTCCCCACGGTGGCGGCGGACCGGGCATGGGGCCAATCGGGGTTGCCGAACATCTCGTGGAATTCCTGCCCGGCCATCCGGTGGTGAATCTTGGTGGCGAAAATCCCATCGGGGCGGTTTCGGCCGCTCCCTGGGGCAGTGCCAGCATTCTTACCATTTCATGGGTTTACATCGCCGCAATGGGCGCCGCCGGTCTCACTGAGGCGACCACAGTCGCCATCCTCAACGCCAATTACATCGCGAAGCGTTTGGAGAATTATTTTCCCGTGCTCTACAAAGGTCATGGCAATCTCGTCGCGCACGAATGCATTCTCGACCTCCGCCAGTTCAAGAGCGTCACCGTCGAGGACGTGGCGAAACGGCTGATGGATTACGGCTTTCACGCGCCAACGATTTCCTTTCCAGTGCCGGGCACGATGATGGTTGAACCCACGGAGAGCGAATCGAAATCGGAACTCGACCGTTTCTGCGAAGCGATGATTGCCATTCACGGCGAGATTACCGCCATCGAATCAGGACAAGCCGACAAGCAAAACAACCTTCTCAAGCACGCGCCGCACACGGCGGACATGATCGCTACCGACAACTGGAATCACCCCTACTCCCGCGACCAGGCCGCCTTCCCGGCTAAGTGGCTGCACGACCACAAATTCTGGCCATACGTGAGCCGCATCGACAACGTATATGGCGACCGGAATCTGGTTTGCTCGTGCGTGGGGATGGAGAATTACACGGATTGAAGCCAGCATGATTAACGCGCAGACTCAATTCGACAATCAATCGAGTAATTGATAATTAATTGACCCATGCCGACACAGGAACTGGACTTCATCACTGTTAAAGGCTTTAAGAGCATTGCTTCAATCGAGAAGTTGGCGCTGAGGGCAATCAATGTCGTCATTGGCCCTAACGGATCGGGAAAGTCGAACTTCATTGGCGTCTTCTCATTTCTTCATGCGATTCGCGAAGGACATCTTCAGGACTATGTCGTTAACTTTGGTGGAGCAGACAAGTTGCTCTACTTCGGATCAAAAACTACCAGCAAGATTGAGATCTTCGTCTCTTTTGAGGGAGGCGTAAATGAATACAACATCGAATTGGGTGCCACCGCGAATGATAAGCTTCAAGCGGCTGCAGAGGCCGTGTATTTCTGGGACAAAAAAAATCGTCCGCGACCGTACGCGAGCGGATTAGTCTCACGCGGCCTTGAGGCTGGCATCAGCGATCCCTCAAGCAAGAGAATCGCTTCTTACGTTCGCGATCACCTTGGTCGTTGGCGTCTCTATCACTTCCATGATACCAGCGCCAGTTCGCCAATGAAGAAAACGTGCAACGTGAATGACAACCGTTTTCTACGCCCCGATGGATCAAACCTCGCTGCGTTTCTATACTATTTGAACAAAAAGCATGAGAACGCCTATGGACTCATTCGACGCTCTGTTCAACGTGTCGCCCCGTTTTTTGATGATTTTCAACTCGAACCATTGAAGCTAAACCCAGACACGATTCAGCTTCAATGGAGGCACAAAAACTCGGAAGCCTTTTTCGACGCCACTTCACTTTCCGATGGAACACTTCGCTTTATCGCGTTGGCTACACTATTTCTACAACCAGATCAATATCGCCCGTCAGTCATTCTCGTAGATGAGCCGGAACTCGGCCTGCACCCGTTCGCAATCACGATGCTCGCTTCACTTGTAAAGCAATCGTCTGTCAAGACGCAGGTCATCTTGGGCACACAGTCACCCCTGTTGCTCGACCATTTTCAACCCGAAGACGTGTTGGTTGCAGATCGTGTTAACGGCGGCACACAGTTTACACGGCTTGAATCTAGCAAACTCGCGGCTTGGTTGGAGGATTACAGCCTCGGTCAGTTATGGGAGAAAAACGAATTGGGCGGCCGTCCCAGCAGTGAATAGGATATGGCAAGGCTGCTCATACATGTTGAAGGTGAAGCTGAAAAGACCTTTGTAAATGAGGTTCTTGCTCCGCATCTTTATGCTGTAGGCTATTACAAAGTCAGCGCTCGGCTGATTGGCAACTCCCGGATGAGAGATCGTCGGGGCGGCATAATTGGGTGGCGTGCAGTGCGAAAAGACATCATCAAGCATCTCAAAGAAGATGCGGAATGCTTGGCCACAACAATGGTTGACTACTACGCCTTGCCAAAAACAAAAGGTGGAGCGTGGCCGGGGCGAGCGGCCGCCGGAAATCTAACTTTTCCACAAAAGGCAATTACCGTTGAAAAGGCGTTGCTGGCTGACATCTGCACAGAGCTCGGTGATAATTTTGATGCAGGGCGCTTCATTCCGTTCGTAATGATGCACGAATTCGAAGGGCTTTTGTTCAGTGATTGTCAGAAGTTTGGCTCTGGAATAGGGAGGCCAGAACTGGCCGCAGACTTTCAGGCAGTCCGGGATCAGTTCTCAAACCCGGAGGAGATTAACGACTCACCGATTACCGCTCCATCGAATCGCGTAGAAACGTTAGTGCCAGGTTACGAGAAACCTCTCGTGGGATCACTGGCAATCCTTGAAATCGGATTGGAAAAGGTGCGAAACGAATGCCCGCATTTCAATGAATGGATGTCTCGCCTTGAAGCTTGGTGCGGATAGCGCCGGCGGACGCCGAGACTCACCGATCGATTTAGAGAGCGAAGATTGCACATGTTTATTCTTGGGAAAACCGCGCGCATTGAGAATAGTTGAGCCGAAAGCATTTTGGAAGCTTTCCCATGGACGCGTTTACGAAGTTCGACATCCTCAACGCGAATTGCATTTCCAAGCAGCTTAAATTCTCCGCTTCTCTGTTCCTAATGATTCGCTCAGCCCTTGAACGACAATTGAGTCTCAGTCAGATAGTTCTTCGGGTTGCTCTTGATTATCATGCGCGGACCTTTGACGTTTACTTCGCGCGTCGGGAGGCCGCGTGGAAAACGTCTTCCGCGGGCGCAACACGATCTGCTCGTGCGTGGTGATGGAGATCAATTACTCCTTATCACGAACCCACGTGCGCATCAAAAACAGCGGTGAGAATGCGCCCCCCGGTTTTGAACTGCACCCAGATGCGATAATCTCCCGGCGTTGGAAATTCGTAAGGCAAATATACCGAGGAAACCGCACCGCCAGAATGGCCATGATGCATGCTGTGATCCTGACCGCTGCCGGCCGGGACGTCTTGCGCTCCAGCCCCTGCCTCTTTTACCAGTTTATTTTCAAAGTAGGTTTGTGCCGCCATGGAAAAATTTCCAGCGGGATGCAGGTGCGCGAAAACAGAGCCGTCACTGCGCAGCACGGCCGCATGGCAGAGCATCCCCATGTACGGCTCCAGGGCAATCGGTTCTCCCTTCGAATCGGTCACTGCAAATCGGAGGTCACCGTCCTGTTTGGTCCGAAGCGGCGCGTGAGCCTGCCACATCACCTGCCCTCCTCCGGACAAACGATATACTGGAGCATCACCTGCCGCGATAGCAATCGTTTCGGCAGAAGGAATGGCCCATGAATCATCTGGATCATGCGCTAAGGCGGGCGCAGCAGATTCGGCGGCAGCCGGCAGGGAAGCGAGCAGAACCGAATTCGTAGCAGTCGAACTAACGCCGCCCTCGAATGTCAGATCGCAGAAAACTGCGTAACGCCCCTCGGGCAAAGGCGGCAGCGCGACCTCAAAAGTGTAGCCGTCCTTTCGGATGGGATGAAGATGGGCGAAGGCATCGCGGCTGCCTTCGCGCACCAAAAAGAGATGCATCAGCTTCCCGTGATCTGGAATCAAAGGAGATTTTGAGTTGTGCTGGAAAAACGTTTTCCCAACCTCAAGTTGCAAAATCCTGTCGCTGCCAACAACCCGTACGTCCGCGCCGAGATCGGGCCAGGCTCCATCGCGCAAGTGACGGCGAAACGCGCCTTCTTCGGCATTCCACCAATATTTTCCACCAATCAGGGCGGTGGCGAAGACAATCGCAGCGCTGGCAGCGGCAAAAAATCCGTTTCGGCGATCGGATTTTCCGAGGGCAACCCCCGCGGATAAAGTGGATTCACGTCCGGCCGCAGCGGCAATTCCAATTCCACCCACTACTAGAATCACACCCAGCAGCAGCAGTGCCTTTCCCAAAACAGAGGGCAGTGGCAGTTGGCGAATAGCCACCGACGTCACCGGAATTTGCGCCTTGCCATCGCCTTTTTCGCCTTTAATCCCCACCTCGACNNACATCAACCAGAGTTCTCCTGCGTAGAGATTGGTTTCGCCGACGACCAAGCGGCCAACGTCAGGGGGTGGGGCGTTTGACACTGCGGTCCAGGAATACAGGGGGAGAAATGAAACCTCGACCGGTTCGCTAGTCTGGACGCGCACACTGATCTCGGCGCGACCCGGAACCACACTGGGCACTCGAATGGTGATACGCGCGGGATACGGGCCAACCATGCCGTCATAAAAAACATCCGGGCTGCCGACATGAGCCCGGGCAGTGAGTGAAAGAAATGAGATTACCAGAATCAACGCGCGAATCATCGCCGGACCTTCCTCATCCAACGGCCAAAAAATAGTCCGACCCAGGAGCCGGCGCTGGCGATGGCCCAGGTAAGGGCGATTGCTGAGACCGTCAGCACGTCGGCGTCAGATTTTTTCGGGTCCATTCTCCAAAATTGCGTCTGCCAATCACCCGCCGCCACGTTATAGCCCCAGACCCGATTGCCCATAAAAAACCAATTATTGGCGTGCGGCGAAATCATGAACTCCGAAAAAAACCATTGCACGGCCAGCAAGACCACAAAAAAAACTCCGCCCAGCAAGAACGCCAGACCCACGCGCGGTAGTTTGCCATTCAGTCCGTCCGCTTTGCGCAGCAACAGATCAATGGCCATCGCCGGGAAAATCAGCAGCAGTGGAAAAGGCAATGGCACCATGTGAGTCACGGGATTGAATATCGGAGCCAATTTTGGCTGCGCCGGAAACAATGCGAGGATCCAGTCCAAGGCGCACATAATTCCCATATACACCGCGGCGACCCGGGTGGCCGGCCAGGAAACCCGCCCCGCACAAGACAACGCCACCAGGCGCGCGGGATACATCAACGCGCAGGCGACGTAGAAAGCCCGGCCGTGTTGTGCGTTCGGGAATATGTATTCGAGGATAAAGACGCTGCCCAACAAAACGAACACGCCACCAGCATAAATGAAAAGACCGGCGCCTTTGGCGGATGAATGCTGCAAACGATTTTGCCGCGTCAGCACCAACAGCAATGCGCCGACGCTGATGCCCAACATCCCCAGACCGAGCACCGCATGGGGCGGGCTGATGATTCTGACATCCAATCCATACGCGTTATGCCACCAATCATCAAACGGCGCTGAGGTAACCATTGCCAGCGCGCCCCAGATGGCCACCCATGCTCCCAATGGCGCGCGCGCACCCCACACACGGACCGACGAGACGCGCCTGGCCTGTCCGGCAAAAAACGTGTGTATGACTGCCAGCCAACCACCAACACATCCGGCCAACACACCGCCGAGGTAAATTGCCATGTGCGCCGGGGTCCAAAAGGTATCACGCCCAATGGTTTCGTGCCAGGAGATGTCCCAAATAATCCCGATGGCAATGCTGCTCAAGCCAGCGGCCATCAACAAACTCGGCCAAAACAAACCGTCCTGCGCTTCCGCACAAGAACTCTGCGCTCCGGGAACACTCGTTTGCGAAATAACCGGGACGGTTTCGGCAGCTATTGTATTTTGCGCCATAACGCTATTTTTTATGTCATCGACGGGCACGCTCGTCGAGGGCAAACCGTTTGAATGGCTGACCAGTCAATCTTTGCGGATTACCTTTAACGCCAAACTCACGTTCCTAACGGCGCGTTGACGAGAGTTAGCGGGCAAAAGAATGCGAAGAAACGGCTGGTAATTCTTTGTCGGCACGGTTATTTGCTGGGCAGATAATTTGCTTCGATTTTGGCCATGAAGATCACGAACATTTTACGGGCGGAACACACGGTGTTCCATCATCTCTTTGACCACGTCGAGGCCGCCACGCCGCGGCTCAAGACGTTGGCGGAGGTGAAGTCGCTCGCGGCGCTGGTGGACAAGGTCATGGCGCCGCACTCGCAGACCGAGGATGAACTCTTTATCGACCCGTTGGAGCATTGTTTTGAGCAAATCGGCCACCGCGAAACGTTTCATCACGAGCACGCATTGATCGAGGAGACGTTCGTCAAGTTACGCAAGGCCAAATCCCTCAAGGACGCAAAGCGGCTGCTGCTCGGAGCGGTGACGGCGTCGCGGAAACATTTCGACAAGGAAGAGCGCATCGTGTTCCCGCTGGCGGAACGAGTGTTGAAGGCGAAGACGCTGACAGAGCTCGGTAAGGAATGGGTCAAACGTCGCGCGGCGATGTTGAAGTAAAAGAGCATTGGTCCTCGACCCGCAGGGATACCAACAGGCAGGGTGGACAGTCCTTTGCCAGCCGAAGCTCTTTTGAGATGGCGGCGCGGACCGAGTGCGACGACCTACTTGGACTGTGACTGACGGTAAATCTGCCCCAAGGACGCATTAACGCCTGTGACGAGCGCGTTGACACGCGTTTGCATCGGAAAATCCGACGGTGCTTCAAGCGTGTAGCTCAATCGCGTCTTGTAGGTGAAAAGATAAAACGCTTCCGGCCATTCAGGCCGTGACCGTGGATCAGCGCTGGGCCGGATAATCCCCTCTTCCGCTTCGCGGCCTTCGATGACGGGTGATTGGTCGATGGGACAAACCTTCGCCACGCTCTTCAGGATGGTCCCGGCAAATGAAGGAAGATTGTCCGGGTTCAATTCATAAACGTAAAATCCATTTGATTCCCAATCCTCATGCAGGCAAAGCGCGACTTCAAAGTTTGGTTGCCGGTTCAACCAGGCCACATGCGCGCGGGTTTCCCCAGCTTCAAGGTGAAGATATTGGCGATTGAGATCGACGCCGTCCACATTCTCACGGCGGTTGAGCGGAAAGCCGGTGGGATTCAGACAAGGGCAAAGCCAGATGTCCAGACCGGCGGGCCATTGATTCTCCTGCAACAATTCGCGGACGGCTAGCGGTCCGGCCGGTTCGTCTCCATGAATGCCGGTGGAGATGTAGATTCGTGAGGAGTGATCCGTGATGCGTGAACCGANNACGGTTCGGCGCAACGTGGAATTCTTCGATGGCCCAACCGTGTTTTTGCGCGGCGGCGACGCAATCTTTCAGCACAGCCGCGATGTCAATCGTCTCGCCGTGATAGGCGCCGTGATTTCTGCCGAGGCGCTGCATTACGGCAGTTAGACTGCCACGGTTTCCGCTTCGAAGCCAGACTCGCCACAACCACAGCCGTTTTCCTCTTGGTCGCTAAAGCCATGTTTGTCCCAACTCGGATCAAGGCCTAGGTCCTTGAG
>PLJQ01000477.1 GCA_003140275.1 Limisphaerales bacterium | reverse complement strand
GCGGTCATCGAGATGATTGTGCGTGTGTTGCCGGATGTGGCGGGCCGCATCAGCGAACCGCTGTCGAAGATGGATAAGATGGTCATCATCAATTCTGGCAACGGTCCGGGTGGCGGCGCGAGCAAGCTGACCGGCGACGTGACGCAGATCATCGCGCAATTGCCGCCGGTGTTGGAGAGTTTGACGGGTGTGAAGTTTGAGAAGTTGTTGGAGCAGGTTCCCGCGCTGAGGAAGGCGATGGGGAAAGGTGAGACGGGCGACAAGTAAACCCTAAACGAAAGGAAAATATGTTTACCGGATTTTTAGGTGGTTGGGAAATAATTCTCATTTTGTTCTTTCTCCCGGTGGCGCTGGCGTTCATGGCGTTCTGGATCTGGATGCTGATTCACGCGATTCAGAACAAAGGTTTGAGCGACGGCGAAAAAATTGGCTGGGTGCTGGCGATTGTGTTCCTCCATTTCCTCGGTGCGCTGCTTTACTTTTTCATCGGACGACCGAAAAAGAGCGCATCTGCTTCGACGTGATGTGATAGCCTCCTGTTTGGTGCGGTTTGATTATGGGATGGGGCAGTTATGGACTTAACATCAGAAACGAAAGTCTGTCCGCACTGCGCCGAAACTATCAAAGCGGCCGCCAAGATTTGCCCCTATTGCCAATCAAGGCAAGGCAGGTTTGTTACCCTGACGCATAAATTGTCCGCAGCTCTTGTCGGCCTCACGTTATTGGCCGCTCTGGGATTCCTGTCAATTTGGTCGTTCTCAGATAACGCTGATGAAACTCGTGACAGTGGTTTCGCGCGGTATCGTGATAAACTTCCCGTTGTGCGGACAGTCTTGGAACCTGTAGGGAAAAAGCCGGAGTTTTGGCTGACAGGTTATGTGGCTAACAAGAATGGGCGTCCTTGGAGGGTTCATAAGCTGGAAGTTCGCTTTCTGGACCAACATGGTAACTTGGTTGACGTGCAGCATCCCGAGTTCAATAAATACGAGGCGTTTGTCGTTCAGCCTAATCAGGAGCACGCCTTTCGGATCAAATTAGATAAGCAAAGTCATACGAGCACAGGGATTGTCCACAGCGTCCGCGTCCAAACTGCTACTGATGGGCGTGAGCACTACGATCCCGAATGAGGTCTTTTCTTGCACCAACCGGAATGAGTAAACGATCATGAATGCCGAAGCTAGGAAAGTGTGTCCTTATTGCGCTGAAACAATACAAGCCGCAGCCAAATTGTGCCCTCGCTGCCGGCAATGGGTATCGCTCCGCTCGTTTCGTCATCCACTTGTTGCCACTTGCATGATGGGTATTCCGTTCATTGCAATTTTTATCATGATTGGGATTTTGTTCGAACACAGTTATGGACGAGTTTTCAATCCGCCTCCTTATTACACATCATTTCCCGACGCTGTCAGGGTAATTGAATCCAGAATAAATTGGGTGGCGACTGACAAAGAGCCTCGCATCTACGTCACTGGAATCATCACCAATCAAAGCCCAATTGCTTGGAAAGACGTTGAGTTCGAGTGTCGCTTTTACGACACAAATGGCGTTATGGTTGATGCCTACAACCGTCGCAGTGACCTCACGATCAAGTCGAATGATGACTCTGCCTTTCGGGTCTCTGTTGTGCCTAGCCGACCTGCTAAGGACTACGCTTCACACAAACTGTCAGTTAGCACCGCGCGGAACGACAAAGCCCCGTTTTAAGAAATAGTCATGCACCTCTTTGAAGCTATCATTGACGTCGATCACCGTGGGCTGGCCGGCGTGAAGTTTGAGAAGCTGTTGGAGCAAGTTCCCGCGTTAAGGAAGGCAATGGGGAAAGGCAGCGGAACGGATCAGTGAAATGCCAATGAGCAACCACGCTGCATCGGTGCCGCTACCCTTGGTCAATGGAGTCGAACCGTTCGTTCGTCAGACATATTGGATCTTCCTGACAACCTTGGTTGCAATCATTGCTCTTGGATTCGCATCCCACTATTTTCTGCCCACGACAAGTTTCGGCCCCCTCGGCGTTGCAGACAGCCTTATCTGGGTCCTATGCGGTTGGTTTGGTTGGAGGCGTCCGGTCATCTTGACCCTGCCGCTTTTCAGCATCATCACTGGGCTCTTCCTGGGACAGTTGGCGGCTCGGTACTCCCCGCCGACTTTCGCTGCTGCATCAGTGTTGACGCTCGTCGCATTCGCTGGGCTCTCAGCGTTTGTGCATTTCACAAAACAGAGCTTCACGTTTCTGCGCGGATTTTTGACTGTTTCGTTCTTTGTGATGCTTGGAGGTTGCCTGATTTTCTTTTTCATGCCGGTGCGGCCGGCGATGATTCTGCTGACGGCATTCGGCACAATCGTTTTTGGCTGTTGGGTGCTCTATGACACCAGCCAAATCATGGAAAGGGCCGACGACGAACTTACGCCCGCCATCGCGGCGTTGGAACTGATGATCGACATCGTAGGGCTTCACCGTTGGCTGATGAATTTGCTCGACCTTCAAGAAAGAGATTAGTGTCTCCACGCAATGCCCCTCATTGAAGCCTTCCTCGAAGTAAACTGCTGGGCGCTTCGCGCGACGAAGTTCGGAAGCTGCTCCGTCTGACGCGCAATGAACACTGACGCCATCAAATCTTGGCTTAAGAAAAAGAAAACTTTAGGGGCCGCATTTCGCTGTTTGCTGGCGGTGTTGGCCGTTCTTGTCGGCGGCACCGTGTTGTTCCTGACCTTTTGGTTTACGTATGCGGTGATCTACATCGGGTGCATGGGTGTTACCGCGTTTTCCGAGCTTGCGTTCAGCAAACCGTTGCGGCTGACTCACGAATGGCGGCTCGGCGGGAGCGGGTTGTTCCTTGTCGCGTTGTTCATCCAGCACCTCCGGACCAGCCCGTGGTATTGGGGTGATTATCCGAAAAGGGATTATGTTTCGGCGCCAGGCTTGCAATATCACGCGGGCGTTGCCGGAGGTCTGGCGTTCATGCTCGCGTATCCCGGTGCTTCAGCCAACATGATTGCTGACATTTTGATGAGTGGGCCGCGCCTGGTGACCGGCGCATGGAATCTGTGGCGGGAATCAATGCGGCTCGCGCGTTTGGATGTAGCCGGATGCGCGGAGTTGCTCACGTTTCTGTCGAGTCGCGATGCGGCTGTGCCTTACGAGGAATTACGTGATGCAGGGTGGGAAAATTGGTTTGGACAACTTCACTGCATCGAGGGCGTAGTATTTCTGGAGAAAGGTTTGGGATTGTCTGAAGAATTGAGGAAAACTCTCAACCGCATTAACGTGAACTAAACCATGCGCCTCTTTGAAGCCATCATTGACGCCAATCACCGCGCGGTGGCGGGCGACCCAAATGCCGGCCTGCACCCGGCGGATTTCGCGCATGAATTGCCGGTGGTGGCGCTGACATGCATTGATCCACGCTTGAATGCGCTTTTTCCCAATGTGCTCGCTCTGCCGGCGGACCAGTTCATCTGGCTGCGCAACGCCGGAAACATCATTTTCGATCCGATGAGTTCGATGACCCGCACGCTGGCGCTGGCGTGCGCCGTCAAAGGCGGACGCGAGATTGCCATCATCGGCCACACCGATTGCCTGGTGCGCAAGACCTCGGTGATGGATTTGACCAACCGCTTCCAAGCCCTGGGCATTGATCGTTCCAGGCTGCCGGAAAACCTGACCGAGTTCTTCGGCCTCTTCGCCAGCGAGCGCCAGAATGTTCTGCATGGCGTGGAAGTGGTGAGGTCCAGTCCGCTGATCGGGCCCCAGATACCGGTTCATGGATTGCTGGTCGATGTCGAAACCGGCAAACTGGAATGGCTGGTGAACGGGTACCAAGTCTTTCAGACTCCCGCAACGGTCCCGGCGGCGGAAAACCTGTTGGCCGGAGCGTCCGCGAGTCTGGCTTCATTGCCGGCGTTTCAGATGGGGGAGATGAAGTTTCCGGAAACCAAGATCGGCGAAGCCAGTACCTCCACGGCACCGTGGCTGCCGGAGCCTCGCGTGGTTGAATCTCAAGGCGCAGCGCCACCTCCTCCCAAGATGGAACCGGCGCCAAAGCCCATTCCGTTGCCACCCCGGATTCGCCCCGGGCCCTATTTGCGAAAGGCCAGGAAGTAATCGATTCGACGGTGCTCCGGACGGTTTATTTGCGAAGCCGGAAGGTTTGGGATTGTCTATCCCGCTAAAATCGCGCATCGTCATTCAAAACCAAAGATAATTCCATGACCTACGAGCAAACTCCCGCTCCAGAGATCAAAAAGCGCCGTGGCTGCTTTTTTTACGGCTGCCTGACCACTCTGGTCATTGTCATATTGGTTTGCGTCTTTGCGGTTTTCGCCGTCAGAAGTTTGGTCCGTAGCTTGACCGACACGAGCCCGATGCCATTCCCCACGATGGAAATGGCGGCCGCGGACTATGAAGCATTGAAAACGCGTGTCGGTGCCTTCCGAGAGGCTGTGGACAAACAGAAGGGAGTTGCCCCATTGGCTCTGACCAGTGACGAAATTAACGCGTTGATCGCGCGCGGAACAAACACGGCTATGTTGAAGGACAAAATCTATGTTACCATCGAAGGTGACAAGATTGCAGGCAAGGTAAGCATTCCGCTTGCGGATTCACACGTTCCATTTGCCAGGGGCCGTTACCTCAATGGCACCGCTTCGTTCAAAGCATCGCTGCAAAACGGGGTCCTGATTGTCACAGTCGATTCCGTATTTGTGAAGAACAAACCGCTGTGGGAAGCGTTCATGGCCGGCCTGAGAAATCAAAACTTGGCGAAAGACATTTACAGCGATCCAAAGAGTGCTGAGACGCTGCGCAAGATCGACACCCTTGAAGTGAAGGAAGACAAGATTGTGATCAAACCGCGTGCCAGCCCTTGAGCGCGGCATGATGTATGATTGAGCATGAAGCACTTGTCGAAATGGATGAACTGGGTGCGGCTTGTCCGTCTTGAGTTGGCAGGGTGCCTTGTGGTCATCGTGGGCGCCGCGCTCATCTGCCGGCCCTTGGTCGCAGCAGAAAATCTCGTTGGCACAAAAGCTCCGGCATGGGAGGTTGCCCACTGGCTCAACTCACCGCCGCTGGCGCTGCAAGATCTTCGCGGCAAAGTGGTGTTGGTGCGCTGGTGGACGGCACCGGACTGCCCTTACTGCAAGGCGACTGCGCCGGCGTTAAACGAGTTTTACAAAAGTTACCACGCGCAAGGATTGGAGATCGTCGGTTTCTACCATCACAAGTCGGGCGCGCCGTTGAGCGTGGCTGACGTTAAAACGTTTTCCGAAAAATTCGGCTTCAAGTTTCCGGTCGCGGTCGATTCGGATTGGAAAACTCTCCGTCACTGGTGGCTCAATCTTGATGACCAGGCCTGGACCAGCGTCAGTTTTCTCATCGACCGGCGCGGGGTCATCCGTCACGTCCATCCCGGCGGCCAGTATGTGAAAGGCGACCAGGATTACGCAGCGATGAAAGCGAAGATTGAAGAGTCGTTGGCCGAGAAGTGAACGCTGCGAAGGATCGCAAAAACTTAAGTTTTCAACCCAAACAACCTCTGATGTTCCAAGATGGTGTAACGGTCGGTCATGCCGGCGATGTAATCGCAAATGGCGCGGTGGCGACCGGCTTTGCGCGCGCGTTTCTGTGCCTGCGCGCCGATCTCGTCCGGGTGTTCCAGGTAATAATTGAACAATTCCTCCAACATGCGGACCGCGCGCGAATTCGGTTCATGCACGACTGGGTTGAAGTAGAGGTTTTCGTAAAGGTAATCGCGCAATTCCAGATTCAACTCGCGCCGCTTCGGGCTGTATTGGACCAAGGCCCTGGGTTGAAGCCGCACGTCATCCGCCGTTTTGACACCGGCCTCGAGAATCCGCTGCTCGGTGGTTTCAACCACATCGGTCACCTGTTCATCGATGATGCAGCGGATGATAAAGTAGCGGCGGCATTCGTCCGGTAAATCGCCATGTTCCTTTTTCACCTTGCGCGCGGCGTGATGCCAAATACGGACATCGCGACCTATTTTTTTTTCCGATAACAATTCCGAGTCCAACCCGTCGTCGAGGTCGTGGCTGTAATAGGTGATTTCGTCGGCGAGATTGGCGACCTGGGCCTCGAGCGATGAGGATTTGGCATCGAAACCCTTGCGTTTGCCGGGATGATCGTAACTGGTGTGATGCTTGACCAGTCCTTCACGAACTTCCCAAGTCAGATTCAGACCGGAAAAGCCCGGATATTTTTGTTCCAATTCCTCAACGACCCGCAGGCTCTGACGATTGTGCTCGAAACCGCCGTGGTCCTTCATCAGCTTGTTCAAAACCATTTCGCCCTTGTGGCCGAAAGGCGAATGACCGAGGTCATGCGCCAGCGCCAGNNACCTGCGTCTTGTATTCGAGCCGGCGGAACGCGCGCGAGTGAATGACGCGATCACGGTCGCGTTGATATTGAGTGCGCCATTTGGGTGGAGGTTCATCATATACACGGCCACGGGTGTCGGCGCTGAACTGGGCGTACGGCGCAAGCATCTGCCGTTCGAGCTGTTGGAGTTGTTCGCGCGTGCGGGGCATGGCTTAAGTATTTTGATGCGCAATTTAACGAAGCAGAAGAGTGGAAGCAATCTAGCAATGTAATAGGTCCTGTCGTGCTAACGCTCTTTGGCGGATTGCGGCGGGCCGAGGAGGAAAAAATCGAATGGGAAGAAATCGGCGGGG
>PLJQ01000195.1 GCA_003140275.1 Limisphaerales bacterium | reverse complement strand
CGGGTTATCCCGGGGCGATCCTCGTCATCTCACACGACCGCGAGTTTTTGAACCAACTCGTCGGCAGCATTGTGGAAATCCGCCAGAGCAAACTCATTCGTTACCGGGGCAACTACGACGATTACCTCGTCCAGCGCGAAGCCAAGGAGGAACAACTTCAGTCCGCCTACAAAAACCAGCAGCGCGAAATCGCGCACCTGATGGAGTTCGTCAACCGCTTCCGCGCCAAGAACACCAAGGCCGCCCAGGCGCAGAGCAAGCTCAAGCAGATCGAGCGCATGGATAAAATCGAAGCGCCCACCAACGACGACCGCAAAGTGAGTTTCGTGTTTCCGCAGCCGCAACGGAGCGGTCTGCGGGTCATCAAGCTTGAAGACATCCATCACGCCTACGGTCCAAACGTCGTTTACAGTGGTATGAATTTTGAAACCGAGCGCGGCCAGCGCATCGTGCTCGTCGGTCCCAACGGCGCGGGCAAATCGACCTTGCTAAAAATTCTTGCCGGCGTTCTTCCCGTGCAGTCCGGCACGCGCACCCTTGGCCACAACGTCAAGGCCGGATATTACTCACAGTATCGTGTGGACATGCTCGATCCCGGCCGCTCCGTGCTTGAGGAAGCGCTGGACACCCCACATCGAGTCACCGAGCAATTTGTCCGCACCTTGCTGGGTTGTTTCCTTTTCACTGGCGACGATGTGTTCAAGAAGGTGAGTGTGTTGAGCGGCGGTGAAAAGAGCAGGCTCGCCCTGGTGAAGCTCCTGATCTCCCCGCCCAACCTGCTGCTGATGGACGAACCGACGACGCACCTGGATATGTCGAGCATTGACGCCCTGCTCTACGCGCTGGACCAATTCGAGGGCACGCTGATCTTCATCAGCCACGATGTTTATTTCATCCGCGCGCTGGCCAACCATGTCGTGCATATCAACGCCGGTCAACTCACGCCCTATTCCGGCGACTATCAGTATTACCTCGACAAGACCAAGGCGGGTTCGGCGCGAGCCGCCTTGACTGCGACTGGCAACGGTCGTCTTCCCTTACCCGGTCAGACGACTACCTCCTCGTCATCGGATGAGGAGAGGGACGGGGAGAGGGGCGTATCGAGAAAGGAACAAAAGCGCCGCGAAGCCGAGGAACGTCAGGCGCGTTCGCGGGTGCGCAAAGATCATCATCAGGTCGTTCACAAGCTGGAAAAGGAAATCCAGGAACTCGAACAACAGCAGACCGCGTTGACTGCCGAACTTGAAAAGCCTGAAACCTACGAACAGCCCGGTCGCGCCGTGAAAATCAATCGCGAACTGGTGGACGTGCAGCACCAAATCGCCGAATTGACGCCGCAATGGGAGAAAGCTGCTTCAAAACTGGCGGCGCTGGAATCCGCCTGACGCGCCGCAAGCCAACAACGTTTCTTGGGAGACGCGCTAGTGGCGGGCTTAGAAAGCCCAATCAAGACGTAGCCTTTGTTCTGGAGACGCCAAACCGGAAAAGAAAACTTTTCCGACAGGTAACCATTTTGCCTATTGACCGTCCGGGCTTAATAGGTGTTAGGCGGCATCATACGAGTAACATCATCTCTGCTTTCTGGTCGTTTGAAAGAAACGGCGAACCATTGACTGCCACATCAAGCGTGGCCTTCAGTATCTGCCCCTGAGCTGAGACAAGAATACCCAATACGTAAAGGGGAACACCGACAACGACGCCGATGAGAATGCCGGCCAGCCCCATCTTGAAATTGTCCTGCCCTTGGCTCGCCACAACGAAGGCCGCCAGTGTGATGACAATGGCGAGAAAAATGCCAATGCCTTTGACTACGCTACCAACGGTAACGATAGTGCGTGCAACGAGGTAAGCGTCTCGATACCTCTTGGACAACTTCGCAGAGGTGCCCGCTGGATCGTGTGAGGTAGCCGAACTGCTCGACGATTGTTGGCGAGGAGTAGGCGACACTCGCCCGTCATCTAGCTGGAACGGATCGAGACTCACTATTGTCCATGTTTTTCCAGAGGCCTCGACGTAGGAATAGATGGGCACCGATTTGTTCGATACGTGAAACTCTCGAACTTTGTCCGGTATCTCATCAAGGCTTCCGACGTCAAGCTTACCGATAAACTTATTCGATGGTTCGAAGATAAATGCTTTCATATTCGCATGGGATTTCAGCCTAAAATTGTCTTTCGACCGCACGGTGCGGGCTAACTCTTTTCACAATTCGCAGTCTATTCCTGCCTTTCCAATTTGTAAACAGGAGCTTAATTTCCGGATAGAAATGTTGTTGGTAGGGACGCCGCGCTGCGGCGTCCGGTCGGCGCAGCGCGCCGACCCTACCGTACTGGGAATAAATTCTGGCTAACTGAAAACCTTCGATTTGGAAGGACGAGTTACACGAGTCCCTGACTCTTCGAACCGTTTGGAAGTTTTGGGACTCGTGTAACTCGTCCCTCCGGAGGTTAGCAAAAGACTCACTCCGTGCGCGCCGTTCGGATCGAATGTCCAAACCAGCGGCGCACACGGAGTGACGCGCGCTGCCTTGAAGTTCATGGATAGCGGATTCGCTCGGAAATGGCTGCAAATTCATGCCGTCATGTTATCATTCGTCTGTGAAAATCCGTTTCGCGATTGGGTTGGTGTTGCTGGTCGTTGGCAGCGCGTTGCCGCAACCAGCGCCATTTCAGCTTGATGCCCTTGACCCGTCGGTCGAGCAATGGATGCGCGAAAACCTCGATGACCGCGTGCTTCAGGCGCTGCAAGCGACGGATCAGGAGCGCGTGCGCAAATTGTTCGACGAGTTGATGCAGGACTTTCAAAAGGATGATGTTTACGACCTCGCGGCGCTGAAACAAACCGCGACCGCATTGCTCCCGCTGCTCCTGCAATACGAAGAGACACGCCCTTACGCGGAATGGCTCCAAACCCGGCTTGATTACCTCGACGCCGCCACCGAGTTGCGGCGCCGAATGCAACCGCCGCCGAAGCCGGGAATCCCCGCGCCGCCGCTGCCCCGCCCGTCAATGCAACTCCAGCGCTCCGTCTGGGCCCAGCAGATGGACAAACGTCCATTGCCGCCACGCGCACAGGCCTTGGTGCCGCGACTCAAACCGATCTTCACCGCCGGCGGAGCGCCAGCGCAACTCGTATGGCTGGCGGAAGTGGAATCATCCTTTAATCCGAGGGCAAGAAGCCCGGCGGGCGCGGCGGGAATGTTTCAACTGACCAGCCCCACGGCCAAGCGGCTTGGTCTTTCAACCTGGCTGCCGGACGAACGGCTCAGCCCGGAAAAAAGCGCACGGGCCGCGGCCAAATATCTTCGTTACCTGCAAGGCCACTATGGCGACTGGCGACTCGCGCTCGCCGCTTACAATGCCGGCGAGAGTCACGTCGATGGTCTGCTTAAAAAATACAAGACGCGCAATTTCGACGCCATTGCCAACCACCTGCCGGCCGAGACGCAGATGTATGTTCCCAAGTGTGAGGCCACGCTCAAGAAGCGCGAAGGACTGACCCTTGACGATCTGAAATTGCCAAAAGTGTGAACGGTCAGTCCGTGAGTGTTCGTGCGGACTCTCAAACTCAGTCAAGGCGCTTCACCCTGATGTTCTTGTAACGAACGACACTTTTCGGATCATGCGCCTGAAGCGCAAACGTGCCTTCGTCGAGCGTTCGGGTGTAATCCCTGCCGGGTTGAGCACCGGCCGGTTCGGTGTATTCGAGGACGATTTGACCGTCGATCTTGACGGTGACCTTTTTGCCTTTGACCGTGATTTCCTGAGTCCACCATTGGTTGTCCTTTGCGGGAGTGGAGGCAAGATTCACGACATCATAGAGGCTGCCGGTTTTCTTCCAATCCCCGTGGCTGACGTTCACTTGTGATTCAAACCCGTACTTCGGCCAGCTCCTTTCCTGATAGCGGGTATGAAAATAAATGCCGCCATTCGAAACCGGATCGGTCATCACGTCCACGCGCAGGATGAAGTTCTTGAACGGTTTGGGATCACCGACATAATACAAATGATCGGTCTTGCCATGGGCGACAAAGGCGCCGTCTTCGACCTTCCAGGTGTCAGGGCTGTCGAGGGATGCCTTCCAGCCGTTGAAGGTTGTGCCGTCGGTGATGGTCACGAAACCGTCCTCGGATTCAGCGGCGTTGAGCCGGGAGACAGCGATGCAGACAAGAGTCAATGGGGTCAAGAATATGGATTTCATGGCGCACACTTTAGACGAACGGGGCGGGGACGACAATCGGAATCTTAACCGATCGTTTAAATAGCCATCGCCAACGTGGGAAGCGGGCAAAATACCCTTATTTGCTCAGGATTTCCACCGCATTACTTCGCGGCTACGCGCGAATCAGCCTTTCTCAACAGGTTGCTAATCCCGCAAGACGTGGCAAGTGTAACCGCCTGGATTTTTCACAAGATACTTCTGGTGGTAGTCCTCAGCCGGATAGAATTCTGATGCCTTCGTGATTTCGGTGACGATGGGGCGCTTAAACTTGCCTGACTTCTCCACTTGTGCTTTCACGCGCTCGGCGGTCGTTTTTTGATCCTCGCTTGTGAAGAAGATGGCTGAACGATACTGGGTGCCAATGTCGTTGTGCTGCTGGTTCAATGTGGTGGGATCGTGCATGCGGAAAAAATACCCCAGCAACTGCTCATAACTCAACGTGGCCGGATCGAAGACCACCTGGATCGCTTCCGCGTGTCCGGTGCGTCCGGTGCAAACTTGTTGGTAGGTCGGTTTCGCCACTTTCCCGCCGCTGTAACCCACGCTCGTTCCAATCACGCCGGGAATTTTGCGCAGGATTTCCTCCATGCCCCAGAAACAGCCGCCCGCCAGAATGGCCGTCTGGTGCTTCGTCGCGCCGGAAGCTTTGTCCGCAGGATTTGAACCCGCGCCCAACTTGATCAATCCCGCCTTCACGAACGGTTCAAGATTTGCCGCATAACCCTCGGCTTCCATCTTCTTCACCGGAATGAATCGCAGCGCCGCGGAATTGATGCAGTAACGCAACTGGGTCGGTCCCGGCCCGTCGTTGAAGACGTGGCCGAGATGCGAGTCCGCCTGTTTCGACCGCACCTCCGTCCGCACCATGCCGTGCGCGGTGTCCTTCTTCTCGACGATATCCATGCCCTTCACCGGTTGGGTGAAGCTCGGCCAGCCGCTGCCGGAATCAAACTTGTCCAGTGAACTGAACAGCGGTTCGCCGGACACCACATCCACGTAAATGCCGGGCTTGTGGTTGTCCCAATACGCGTTGCGAAACGGCGGTTCGGTGCCGCACTGTTGCGTGACCGCGAATTGTTCGGGCGACAAATTCTTCTTCAACAGGGTCTGATCTGGTTTCTTGAATTCCTTCATATTGCCTGGCGGATTGGTCGAAAGGTTGTTCGGCTGTTCGCGAGCGTTCTGCGCGATGGTGACGCCCGCCGTCGCCAGCAACACCGCGGTTGCAATGCTTACAAGTTTTGCCGTTCGCATACTTTCACAATCTACACGCTTCAATTTGTGCGTCCAAAACAATTTTAGACCCTCATACCATAAGTCGCCCGATCGGGCGACACCTTACAGGAAGGTGTGAATCCCCGCAGGTCCTGAAATGACGGCGGCGAAGTCCGTTGCGCCCGTCGTGTTGCTGCGCTAGGCTCGCAGCGTGAAAGTGCAAATCCCTGACGAGTTGAAAAAGGACGCGCCACAAACCCAGTGGGGCAAGCTGTTCGTCGCCACGCCCGTGGTGATGACCGTCGTCGCGACCCTGCTTGCCGGTCTGGCTTCGAGCGAGATGACCCGCGCCCAATACGACCGCGCCCTCGCCGCCCAGCAGCAATCGAAAGCGGGCGACCAGTGGAGTTTCTTCCAAGCCAAGCGTCTCCGCAGCGCGCTTCAGCACAACACGCTCGACCTCCTCCAAGCCACTACCGAAGTGCGCGCATTCAACGTTGCCACGGTGGAAAAAATTGGAAGCCCGGCGGACTCCGCCGTCATCGCCGCACTGCAAAAGGGAGAGCCTCCCGCGCCGCCGCCCGCATTCGCGCTCGAACCCAGTGTAAAGGCCGCGCTCCAAGCGGTTGAAACCTCAAAGTCGGAAACTGAAATCGCCGAACTGCTCAGAAAGGTTGACGACCGAACACTGGCCGACACGATGCAAACCGCCAGGGACAATGTGCTTGCGTTCGACGACGCCACCAAGCCGGTCAATCAAACCATTGAGCGATTGGAGAAATCGTTGGCCGACGGCGACAAGACGCTGCTGCGGGACTTCACCGCTGCGCGCCTGCAATACGCAGCCGCGCGCTACGACGCCGAGGCGCGGCTTAATCAAGCCATCGCCAACCTCCTGGAGTTGCAGGTGCGCAAGAGCAACATTTCGGCGGAACGACATCAAAAGCGTAGCGGCAAATTTTTCTTCGGGATGCTCGCGGCTCAAGCGGCGGTGATCATCGCCACCTTCGCGATGGCCGCCCGGCAACGAAATCTCTTGTGGACGCTCGCTGCGGTCGCCGGCATCGCCGCCGTCGCCTTCGCCATCTATGTTTATCTGCGGGTGTGATTTGAGCTTGAACCAGCCAGCCGACAGAATCCGAAGAACCGGTTGCCGCCGCACTTGACAGGCCGGGAGCGACGCATCAGGCTTTCTTCCCATTTTCAGCATGAAAACCGCAGCACTTTCAAAACTCCTTCTCATCGGAGCGTTTTGTTTCCTGTGTGTCAGCGGTGGGTTCGCCGCCGATACGCCACCGCCCGAGACTTCCAAGGCGGGCACAAACGAGGTCAGCGTCGCCGACGTCCAACGGGCTTATCTTCGGTTGCAGGAAGAAATCCAGGCGNNTGGCCATCCGGCGCACGCTTGAGGACATGGTCGCGCGTTTCGAGGCTTTGGAACAGTCCTTGAACTCGCAGCGCACTGACGAATTCAAGGTGGTGCAACGAATGAATCATCTCGTATTGGTGGTGGCGGGAACGTTTGTGGCGGTCGTCTTCATCGCCCTGCTGTTCATTTCTTACTTCCAATGGCGGGTCGCCAGCCGGCTCGCTGAATTGTCTTCCGTTCGTCCCACACTCCTCACGATGGCGAACAGCCGCGCGCTGCCGGACGGCGGACAGGGGGTGTCAAGCCAGGCCGTCGAGCAAGCAAACGCCCGCCTGCTCGGTGTGGTCGAACAACTTCAACTACGCATCTTTGAACTGGAAAAAGTCGCGCATGTGCCGATGAAAGAAGAAGTCGAAGCGGCGGCGGCCAGCGCTGGAAAAACGTAGCCTGCCAACGGACCGGCGGAAGGTGAAGTGCGGTCAGTTCGCCGAATTATCAAGCGGACGCTGCTGCTTTTCCTGTCGGGCGCGAATCAAGGCGGCTTCTTCGCGGATGTTCATCAGCGAAAGTTGGGTCGCGTGAAACAAGTTCACGCAACCACCGACCAGACCGGCCACCCCGAGAACCCCGAGCAACAATCCCGTACCGACCACGATGCCCACGAGAATCTCATTTCCCAATTGTCCCGAAACTCCGCCCAGCAACGTCACCAGACTCGCGGCGGCGAACGCGCCCAGCGACACATAAATCCAGCGCATTGCGCTGAGCAGGAGCACCGCTTGCTTCTCGACGCGATTCACCTGTTCAACAAGTCTGGGGCCGTGAAGCTGCTTTGCGTCCTCCGATTCGGCAAACAACTGCTGCATTCGCTCGCGCGTGCGCAACATGCGGTTGATGGTGCTCATCGCCAGCACGCTCGTGGCATTCGTCAAAATCGCCGGCGCGACGATGAACGTGAGCACGGCGAAAGGGTTTTGCGTCAGTAAATTGGTTCCCATAACTCAGTCGCAGAATTCAAACCTGCCGCTAATTACGACCAAATGTTCGCGCCGGTCAACTGCTCAATGAGGTGGGGACATCGCGCTGTGATGAAGGAGGTAGCTCTCGAAGTACGCGAAACGTCTTGGAGTGCGCTGGCAAAGCGCAGCGGCGACGGCGCTTTCGCAGGATGTGATCCAACCGAAACATTTGCGAGGTTCCAAAGCGGTGTCGCGCTTCGCTTGCCACCGCAATCCAAAACACAGCTGGTGTCCGCGCGCAAACGATTGCGTCCCGAAAATGAGATAAGTTCAACGCTCGCCCTCCTTCCAACTTCGAAGCCCGACGACCGGCAGCGCAAACTCAAATACCTTTTCCCACTCCGGCGTGTCAGCGGAGCGGAAGCAGTTGTAGATTTTTTTCCTGGGCTGCGGATCGCCATCCTTCGGTTGATTGCTGCGCAGGCCGAGGAGCAGGCCGCCTTCTTGCGCGTTGTCCACATGCCGGTGCAGGATGAAGGCGTCAATACCGTCGAGCCGTTCGATTTTTTTGTAGGCGTAGCAGTAGGCGGCGGCCTGAATAATTTCACCGTCCGTGCCCTTGGGCGTATGAAAGCCCTGTTCGCTCAGGATGATTCGGCGCGGCTGGCCGTGGTAAAGCAGTTCAGCCCGGCGCAGATACTTGGGTAACAGCTCGATGTTCTTGAAAGTAATGCGCGGCGTCGTCAGCACGTTGGTCGTAGCCGTCTTGTCATTCCAGAAACGCGGCTCAAACAAGTTCTCCGGGTAGGGATGAAACGCGATTTGCCAGTCGAAGTCGCCACCCTCCCGCGAGCGCCTGGCGAAGTAATCCAGAAACGCACGCCCCGGAAACGACTGCTGTTCATCGCCCGCGCCGTAGCGGATGTTCCAGTGATGTTCGAGCGAGAGATAGACGCGCGCCCAGCTTGACTCCTTGCGGATTGCCGTGTGCGCGAGGCGGACGGTGCGAAGGTAATCGTCCGCGAACCCTTCCATGCTCACGCGGCCCGTGTTGGCCCACCACCAATGCGAATTGACCTCGTTGCCCATGATGTAACCACTTACCCGGCCGTATTTTTGGTCCGTCCGCGACCAACGCTCCGCGCAAAACTCCAACGTGGCCGCGAGCCAGCGCCGCCCCTCGTCGGTAACGGTGTTGAAGTTGCCGAGATGGTTCGGCGCGTTTGTCTCGCAACGCGGGTGGATCAAAATCCGGTTCACCTCCGGATCGCCGGACTGATAGGTGAGCACGATGAGTGTCACCACCACGCCCCGGTCGGACAACGTCTTGATGCGGTTATCCATCGCTTCGAGATAGCCGCGCTTGAAATGATACTCGTGACCGTCGCGTTCCCAGCCTGGACTGTTCGTGCCGCCCGCCGGGTCAATGAGTTCGGCCAGATTAAAATTTAATGCGGCGTGTTTCACTCCCAGCACGAGCGCGTCCTCTACGATTTCAACTTGCAAACCCTTCTTCGACGCGGCGGCAGGATATGGCCCGGTGTAACGGGACGAAATGGTCTCCCCGAAAACGGAGGCCAAACCAACCGCAAGCGCGACGCCAGTGACCAGAAATGCAAACTTCACTTCGCGACCTTATCGACAAGCGCGTCGCGTGGCAATTCCCGGAACGACTTGGTGAGTTCTAGCGCGGGGAAATGGGGAGACGTTGGGAAAGGTTGAGCGCGGCCTGCGAGTGCGGGTGGCTGAGCGCAAGCACCTGCGGCTGTTGCAATCTCGACAACGGATTCCAACGCAAATAAGCTCTACGCCAGTCAATGAATTACATCCATCAGATCATCAACTTCATCCGAAAGGCGCAGGAAATTGCCTCTCTGAACGGACTGCGAAACATCCTCCAGCCCGGACTTGTGAAGGAACTCGTCGTGGCGGACATCCTCGGCCATGAAGTGCATCGAACGAAACATGAGCCTGATGCCTACGATCCAAAAAATCCGTTTCGCCAGTTTGAATACTTGTCATGTTTTGTTGGCGGAACATTTCAACTCGACCGAATGTTCAAATCGCCGGCAGACAAGCGGGCGAAATCTCTGAACCGCATTAAGCGCAACACCGCCATTTACTGCGCGGTTTTTGACGAGGGCAATCCGCTAGATGTCGTTATCATTTACGAACTGCCATTGGATGTGATGTTGCGAGAAGCGGAAAGGCAATTGGACGCGAGTCGAAATGAAATCTCCCATATCGGCTTCACCATCAAATGGGCGCAACAGCATGGGAAGGTCGTTTACACCAAGCAGGCTTGAGAAAAAATGGGGCGTCCGGCCTTGCCGCCGGTTGAAAACTCAAATAGGTTTTCCGCGGCTTCATCGCGTCGTCTGCTTTGGCCATGCGTTTTTCCGCCAAGCGGCAATAGTCCTTATTTATCTCACACGTGACAAACCGTCGCCCTAGTCGCTGGCAAACCACTGGCACAGTGCCAGCGCCACAAAATGGATCAAAAATCAAATCGCCCGGATTGGAGCTGGCCTTGATGAGCCGTTCCATGAGCTTCTCCGGCTTCTGAATCGTATTCAGCAATTCGCGGCTGACAAGTTCCTTCGACTTGTAGGTGAGTTGCTTGATGTCGCCCCAAACGTCGCCAGGATTTTTTCCGTCGGGATTGAACACCGTCTTGCCGTACTTGCCGTTCATCACTGACGGGACTTTCTCGCAGCGCAAGCGGTGCTCTAACTCCACCAACTGCGGCACGCGGATGTCGTCGAGGTTGAAGGTCTTCGCCTTGCCCTTGGTGAAGTAGCAGATCACGTCGTAATTGTTCGTGTAGGAAACGCGGCCCTGTGCCAACCGGCTTGGCTGATACCAAACAATTTTTGACTGCAACGCTAGAAAAGGCCGGTAATCAATGAAATCAATGCAGTCCGGTTTGCCGAACAGGTAAGCCGCACCGCCGGGCTTGAGCAGTCGGGAAAAAGATTTCAACAGTCCGAGATTGAAATGCTGGATGTCCGTCACGTTGTCCCAATCGTGCGTCGTTACTGCGTAAGGCCCGTCGCAAACGATGAGATCAACCGACGCGTCGGGCAATTCGCGCATGAACGAACGCGCATCAGTCTGGTGAATTTTGCCGACGACTGAATCAAGATTGCGCATAGCGGTTTGTAGCACACATGCCGCGCGTTTGAAACATCTTCTTACGGAGCGTGACTCTGTGAGTCGCAGCGCGGGAAAAACGGGAGACGGTGGGAAAGGTTGAGCGCGGACTGCGAGTGCGGGTGGCCCGGGCGCAAGCACCTGTGGCTTGGGCTTCGCACATAGTTGCGCTCCTACTTACCCTTATAACGAAGATAAAAGTAGAAATGAGGATCGACCACGGTAAGTTGTTTTTTGTCCGAGTCCCACTGCAGAGGTGGCCTCCCATCTTTGAAGAGTTTTGCCGTGTAGCCAAGCGCCATTGGGATATTGGGCTGTTGGTTTTGTGCGCGGACAAGCTTCACAACTCGATCCTTTAAGTCGTCTAAGCTGATCGTCAGAAAAGGAGGGTCAATTGCAAGAGCGCGGACGAGAATCTCATACACGTCGCTTTCTGAACCGTCATTAAGCGGGAAAATGTTTCTTGGACTCCCACGCTCTTCCGGTCCATTCCGTAAAAAATCCAGCGGTGTGCTGTGATTGTATGATCTGACAGCTTTATCTTTCACTTTCTGCAAATCAAAGCTCACGGTATTTACTTCTTGGTGCTCGTAGGGTGTATCTGCTGACAAAACACGACAAGTTTCTAAGCAGAGGGTTTGCATTAGTTGCGGCGACCGAAGTGACTCACGGGCTAAAATCTGAAGGACATCGTCCGAGACTCGCAAACCCAACTTTTCAAAACCTTTCTTGCCAATTTGCATGAGGTCAACTTCAGACCAAAAACCTAAGTTTACCTCAAAAAACCGACCGCTCATATCTGGGTTGCTGCGGATTGGATCGTCAACTCGATGAGGTGTGTTTAGAACGACAAAACGAAGCCCACGACTTGCGGCGTTTTTCATCTGCCGACAGATGCCGTTTTGCAGGTCTTTTCTGACGTAATGAAAGTCGTCAAGTATGACCGGGAGTTGCCGCGCGATGAGCAAGTCAATCGTTTCACCAACCGTGTTGTTTGCGTAACCGCTAGTGACGGGAGATTGCAATTGTCGGAACGCTTCCGACCACAAACTGTGCTCATTTTCGATTCGATCGCCGGTCACTAGAATCTTGTCGACCCCCGGTTTCTTACCAAACACGTTGTCGCAAAGAGTCGTCTTGCCCGTCTTGGATTCGCCAACAATGGAAATTATCTTATTGGCCTGGGCAATTCCTTCTTCAAATTTGCTTCAGGAACTCCATTGGCTTGGCTGACGTAGGTCAGATCTGGAAACCCATCTGTGACGAATACCAGCTCTGGCGTGAAAGGTGAATTGGTTGACATAAACCGGTTTCTTTAATTTTTTATCGTAGCGAGTTCTTCTTCGAAATCGACAATTTCTTTTATTTGAACTAAAAACCATCTATCGATTTTGGTCAGAGCAAAAATCTCTTCGATGGTGAAGCCNNTCAAAATCCACGATCTCTTTGATTTGCACCAGAAACCAGCGGTCGATTTTCGTGAGATTGAAAATCTCTTCGATGGTGAAGCCGGCGCGCAGGGCGTGGCGGATGAAGAAGATGCGTTCGGCGTTCGGGACGGAGAGTTTTCGGGAAATCACGTCGCGGGGAAGTATGTCGCGGTCGCCATAGACTTCCGTGTCGATGCGCCAGGGTTTGCCGTCG
>PLJQ01000499.1 GCA_003140275.1 Limisphaerales bacterium | reverse complement strand
TTGGCGAGCTCCCGGTGCTTGTCGAACGGCGCGCTATAGCCAGCTTTGTACTTGTTCAGGCCCGGTGTGATGATGAGTCGTTCGGCGTCCAATTCTAAAGTACACCGGATGGCACCAGCGCCGTTCCGATACCAATCAAAACTGCCATGCGGCTTGAGCACGATGGCGCGCGGAAAGTGATCGAGAGCGGACGTTTTTCCCCGAGACACGACTCCTCGACAGGAGCCCATGCAACTGCGTTGATGGTCGAATGTCCCTGCATAATGTCCGATCGCGGTAGTATCAACGTGGAAGCCGGCCATTTCGCAGGCGACCTCGATTAGCCGGTCGTAATTTGGGGTTAGAATTGGAAGGCCACTCGGCGACTTCAATATCTTTGAAAGAAAGGCCGTGAGTCGCAGTGTTCGATGCCCTTTCACTACTTCGCCAATAACTTCGCGTTCTCGCGGTATAAGTAACTCAGAGGTCTTTAGAACGATCCAAGCCTCCAGCGTTGCCGTCGGAGCGTGTTTGAGGAGAGCGGCCTCCAAGCCAGCCTTGGTATCGAGGACTGATGCAATCTTGGTCCAGAGAGTGGCGTCAGAACCCGACAACTCGGAGGAGCATGCCTTTAAGTGGTCAGCGACTGCGGGCATTCCCGGAAGCCCCTCGGCCGCCGACAAGCCGGAACCAACGACGAGGACTAGTCCGTCAGTAAAGTGCTCTTGAATCATCTTGATGACGCCATCAAAATCCATCACTTGCTAAACCTCGTCCGCTGACACGACAACTGAAAACGGCACGCCCAGCGTCTCGAAGTGTTTCTTGCCGCAGCGGACCTTGTCGGCTTCGGTGGTGCGGAGCTTCAGGAAGTCCTTCGTGCTCTTCGTCTCCCGGACCAGGTACAAGGTCTCGTCGTCGTGCTTGAGGATCGCCCAGTCGGGATTGTACTTGCCGACGGGCGTGTCGATCTCAAACCAGCCAGGCAGCTTCACGAAAAGCCTAATGTCAGTTCGCGTGTCGAGTTGTCGAGCGAACTCTCGTTCGACCTCAGAGTCGTACACGACGTATTCGTAGACTGAGTGGTTCACCTGAAGGGCTGTCAAATAGTTGATCAGCTCCTCGCTCTTGAAGAGGAGCTGCTCCCATTCAGCGTCAGTGCCAGTAGCATCGATCCTTTCGTATTTGATGCCGTCGACGAGGAGGCGGTGTAACTCAAATTTCAGGTNNTCCACGAGCAGGCGGTGAAGTTCATACTTCAGGGCGTTGGCGACGGCATCCATGAATCGCTGCGGGTCCACGAAGAATTCAGCTAGACGGCCGGAGTCTTTCAGAATTTTGACCAGTGTCGAACGGGTTAGCTCGGTTTCATTCTGAAGGTACGCGAGAATGTCCGGGGATGGCCGATTGTGATGCGTAACCTGTTCCTCGGCGGCGCTAATGGCGGTCGTCGTGACCCCTCCCCGCACAACGCCCACTTTGCCGGCGGTTACGCGAATACGGGCGGCTTCGATCTTGTCCATCTTTTTGATGGCGGCTACAGCCCGTCGGACCAGTTCGTCCGTCTCGAACTCGACCCGATATTGGGTCTTGGGTTTGATGCGATTCCAAAGCGCCTGGAAGTCGGGGCTAATCAGCACCTCTTTTTTCAGGCGGTTAGTCTTCTCGTCCTTGTCCTGGCGAATGTGGCGTTCGATCTGGTAAGAGGCCAGCAGGTCCACAACCGCCGGGGTAAGTTCTTGAAGTTGTATAGGAAGCTCGATTTTGAAGTCAGGCTTCTTGGGATCGAACGCCGGCAGCAGGCGACCTTCAGTATCGAGCATTTTCTGCTGAACAAGCGCGGCCTTGATTACATCGGCCTGCTCGCGGCCGATCGGCTGCTCTACCTCGTCGATAACCCGCACAAGCTTGGCGATGGCCGTAATTGGCACTTTGCCGAAGGTGACGCCGCAATCCTCCTCGTACTCGGACTGCAAGGCCCGGGCGAAGTCTTCATAACTCTCATTGGCCATGACGAATAGCTTGTTGATCGATTCATCGAAAACGCGCACGCCGTGCTGATTTACCGGAAGCCGAAGGCCGCGGCCGATCTCCTGCCGCTTCTTCATGGCACTGCGGGTTTCATTCAGCGTGCAAATCTGGAACACGTTCGGATTATCCCAGCCTTCCCGCAATGCTGAATGGCTGAAGATGAATCGCAGCGGCTCGGTCATGGACAGCAGCCGCTCCTTGTCGCGCATGATCAGATTATAGGCTTCATCATCCGCTTTGGTGGCGCGGCCTTCGCTGCTGTCTTTGGGTTTGCCCTTGTCCTCGGCGAAATAACCATTGTGAACCGTCTCAACGGCCAGCGGATTTAAGGACGCATAGCGCGGCTGGCGGGCAAATTCCTGATACTCCGCCGTGAACCACTGGCGGAATTTTCCATCCGCCTCGGCGTAGTGCGCCACTCGGTCCACGAAGAACAACGACAGCACTTTCATCCGCTGATCTGGCGGCAACAGCGCGATGCGGAGTTCCTTTTCAAAATGTTCGCGGATGGTTTCCCGCACCTGGATGCGCAACACGTCATCCGTCCGCCCGCCGTGCGTGATGCCGGTCGCCAGGCTCACGCCATTCTTGAACTGGAGATACTGATTGCCGGCATCAATCAAATCCACCTCGTAGCCGCGATAGTTTTCACGCTCGCCGGATAGCGCGAACAAATTGCTTTCCTGCGTCACCGTCACGGTCTTGCGTTTGCAACCGCTCGCGCCCTCGACATCAATTTCCAGCTTGGCCGAAATCCGCGTCTTGGTGGCGGTGATGGATTTGATCGCGATGTAGGGCCGGTTGAAATCGCCGCCGTCCACGACCGAATCCACCTCAATGCGCTTGACCAGCCGCAAATCATACGCTTTCACCGGATCAAGCCGATAGACGAGATTGAAATAATCTTTGTGGGTGGCGGAATACCGCAGCGTGCAAAGCGGATTCAGACTTTCAATAGCTTTCGTCCGCAGTTCGGTAGCCAGATTTTGCGGTTCGTCCACAACCACCACGGGCCGTGCGTGCTGGATGAATTCGATGGGCCGACGGCCGTTCATCTGGTCCTTGGTGTTCTGGATGACGGTGCTGCTTTTGTCGAACGCCTGAATGTTCATCACCATCAACTGCATCTGATTGCTGGCGGAAAACTGCCGCAGTTTCGACACCTGCGACGAATCATACACCCACGAATCCAGCGGCGCGTTGCCGTAGAGCGATTGAAAATGCTCCTTGGTCAGCGCAATCGTGTTCAACACGCCTTCACGAATCGCCACACTGGGCACGACGACGATGAATTTTTTCCAGCCATAGCGCGCATTCAGTTCAAACAGCGTGCGCAAATAAACGTAGGTCTTCCCGGTGCCGGTCTCCATCTCGACGGAGAAATTCAGGCCGGACAATTCCGTCGCCGGTTCCAGCCCGTTTTCCGTCTGGATTTTTTGGACATTGTTCAGGATGGCGTCGTCGCTCAAGACCAGCGAATTTCCGACGCCCATTTCGGTGAGCAGTTCGCCGGCGAACACGTCGCTCTGCCATTGCAGCGACGCCCGCATAGGCGGCTGACCGGCAAAAACGTCCACCGCCGACCGGATGGCGTCCAACTGGAAATCCTGGTTGCTGTCGAATTTGATTTTCACGCCGTGTGAAATTCAATGCCGTGGGATTTCATTTCCAGCACGATGTTGGCTTTTAGCTGGTCGTTGCCGGCGAAGGCGATGTCCAGACAGATGACACCTTTGGGTTTACGCGCCATGAGGCCGCGCAAGGTTGCTTGCGTGAGCTTGCGTGCCAGACAAATCACCAGCGCGCCGTCGGCCACGTCGTAATACGACTGCTCTCCGATTTTACCGGCGGTGATTTTGCTGGTGAGCGGCAGGTTGCTTTTGAGCACCAGTTCGTAAAGCAAGGCGTCGTCGGGACGGCCATCCTCGACGTTGTGGGCCATGAGTTTTAATTGCTCGGCCAGCGCCGTGCCATCCTTGGGTGCGGCGGCGGCATCCCAAACCTTGAAATTGCTGCTGGCCAATTTGAACACCTTGAAACCCAAATCCAACACCCGCACCGGCGCACTGCCGTCCAATTTTAATTGTGATGACGCAACGGCCGATTTTTCCGCCTCGGCTGCGGATAATTTTTTGATAACGCGGCGGACACGCTCCTTGGTGATGTCGGCGATGGTGTGAAAATCTTTGCGCCCGGTCGGTTCGGGCAACTGGACAAGGATGAATTTACGGTTGCCGCCGTCCTGCGCGTTCAATTCCAACACCGCCTGCGCCGTCGTGCCTGATCCTCCAAAGAAATCAAGAATGATGTCATCGCTGGCGGCTGATAAAGTCAAACAGCGTGTCACTACCCCGACTGGTTTTGGATTATCGAAAATTCCTTTTCCCAACAAACTGGCAAGTTGTTCATTTGCTAAATGAGTGTGCCCAACTTCGTCATATTTCCAAACTGACCCTGGTGTTTTGCCTGCTTTGACTTCCGAGAGAAAAGTTTTGACGTTTGCAGTGCCATTCCCGTCCGACCCAAACCAAATGCGATTATCTTCGTCTAACTCGCGCAATGTGGTTTGGCTGAAGCGCGGCCATCTTCCATCTGGGGCCGTCCACTCTTTGCCATTCTTAAAAATGAATGTGTAATTTTTGCTGCCGCTTTTTGCGTGAAGCGGAGTCGCCTTCCAAGGCCCACGCGGATCGTTGTCTGGGTTTTTATAGGCAGCATCCATTTCTTCCGTTCGCGGCAATGGCGAAACTACACATTCTTCTGCGTTTCGCGCGTAGCACAGAATATGTTCGTGTTGACTTGAAAAAGTGGTCGCATCCCCGGCAACCGTGTATTTGCTAATCCAAATTATGTGTTGAACACAGTTTTCCTCGCCGAAAATCTCATTCATTACAGCGCGTAGGTTGTGAACCTCGTGGTCGTCAATGCTCACGAAAATCACGCCGTCCTCGCGCAGAAGATTCCGCGCCAGAAACAGCCGGGGATACATCATCGTCAGCCATTTGCTGTGGTAGCGCCCGTCTGTCTCGGCATTGGTGGTAAGCCGGATGCCTTCGCCGCTGACCTGGCCGGAAAATTTCAGATAATCCGCCAGCCCTTCCCGGTAGTTGTCCGGATAGATGAAATCGCCGCCGGTGTTGTAGGGCGGATCAATGTAAATCATCTTCACGCGCCCGTGATAGCCGCCTTGCAGGAGCTTGAGAGTTTCCAGATTATCGCCCTCGATGATGAGATTTTC
>PLJQ01000019.1 GCA_003140275.1 Limisphaerales bacterium | reverse complement strand
CCGATAAGAAAACTTCTGCCTCTCCCAATGCTAAGATCGCCGAAATTTAGAACCACATCAACCAGCCGGCCCACACTATCCGTCGTCTGCTGTTTCTGCGGCTCCGGCGCGGCCACAAATTCCGTCAACACCTGCAAAACCACCGTCTGTTTGTTCAGGTTGAAGGCGGCTGGCGTCGGCGGCCGCCCGGTCAGAATAATGTTCTGTTCAAGTCCCGCTTTGGAATTCTGGTAGCTGATATTCCCGCGAAGGCCGGTGAAGGCATCGAAATAGACCACTTCGTTCTTGGACGGCATCAAGCGACCGCCGGAGTCCTTGACCTCGGCGATCATCACGCTCTGGCCGGTGGCGGTATCCAAATAACTGAGTCCCAAAACATGCGACTGAAAGCGTTGGCCATCGGCGGCCAACAGATCGATGGCCACCGCGGTGTTGCAGTTACCGGCAAAGGTCACCTGATGACGGGTCTTCCGGGCGATGGCGCCATTGATAGTGATTTCAATTTCATCGCTGGCCTCGACAAAAGAACCGTCCGGCTGTTGCACGTTCATGCCGGTTTCGAGTTCGGTATAGCTGTTCGTCCGGTAAGTAACGTTGCCTTCCTGATCGGTATCCGTAGTGACACTTTGCCAAATGCGGTAATGTGGGCCACGTTCGACGATCGTGACTGGCGACGTTTCGATGGCCGGCTGTTGCGCGAACGTCGTGATTGAAACGAGAGCCAAGAGTGAGAAAAGCGGCGTCTTCATAAAGCTGAGGGGGAATGCGGGTGATGGAAATGCGCGATCCGCGACGCGATGATTCCGGTCACAATGAGAGGCAATTGGATTCAAGTGACGCGAAGTTTATCTTCCTGGCGGCACTCGCGGTATCACATCTTTTATCACATCTTGATGTGATGCTACCTCTCACATGGATGTGATACAGCCTGTCACATGCATGTGAGGCCGCCTATCACATCTTTGGTGACACCCGCCGATTAAGGGCACATGACCGGGAGGCTAATTTTGGAGGGGGTCTCTGGGCCGCACCCAGGACTGAGGTTGCGCATGGTAGAATGCAGCGTCCTTTCGGGAGTGGATATTCAGCTTCTGATAGATCGCTTCCAAATGTGTGCGCACCGTGTTCACGGAAATCGAAAGCTCACCGGCAATCTCCTTGTACATCAAACCCGCCGCCAGGCGCCGCAATACTTCCTGCTCGCGGTTGGATAGAGAAACGGCTGAACGCGGCTGGCTTTCAAAAGACGCTACGACCTTGCGCGCGACGGCCCCACTCATTGGGGCGCCACCGGAAATGACTTCAGTTATGGCTGCCAACAACTTTCCGCCGGTGAGGTGACCCTTCAGGAGATAACCACGCGCGCCGGCTTTCAATGCCTCAAAAATCAAATGATCGTCCTCATGTCCGGTTAACATGACGAATTGCATTGCCAGCGCAGGAACAATCAAGCGCAGCCGACGAACACACTCAATACCGTCGATGCCTGGCAATTTAATATCTATCAAAGCCACGGCGGGTTTCTCTTTTGGAAGGCGTCGCAGGGCCTCTTCGCCGGTCGCGTAAGCACTGATAAGACGAAACCGCTTGGTAGAGCGGAAGACCCGCCTTAGCAACTCCCGATAATCATCGTCATCTTCAACCAGCGAAACAGTCCACATAATGTCTCCAAATGATACAAAGTTTTAATGGCCAATCAGCCGATTGAATCAACGGTGGCTCTTTCCTTCAATACGAGCGGAAACGACAAATCTTTCAGAAATTGTCAGGCTACAGTGCTATTTGGATCGCTGTTCTTTTGCTGCATGCATCTCGAAAAGCGAGTCGGCCAGTGTTTTAAGAGTTGCCGAACGCCTTCCTGGGCCTACGATTCTGTGAAATTTGGCTGCAAAATATGCGAATTTGGCGTTGTGCAATACCCAACAGTGCTACTCTCCCCCAGGAGAGGGAACTCACATTTCCCGCGCTGGAAAATGTCACTAAACGGTGAGCCCTCCAAGGTGCCCGCAAGGTTCTCCCTCTCCCCGGGGGAGATAGCCCTGTTGGGTATTGCACAACGCAGAATTCGCATATTTCGCGGCCACATTTCGCCAAATCGTAGGCCAATGAAGGTGTTCGACAACTCTTAAAACGATTGGTGGCTAAAGTCACCTTTCAGTTTGTAAGAGTTTGTAAGAGCAAGATCAGCGAACGTAAAAATTGGACCGGGACACGAATTCTCTGACATCTTGAGCCTTTCCAGCGAGCTTCAGTTCCTAAACCCAACGGTGCAGTAGTTTGTTGGGTTTTCATTGCTCAAGCGCCATTAATCAGAATTAGTTATCAACAATAAGATGTGAATAACTTCTTGTTGCTTTTGAGAATCCAGAAAGATAAAAATGCGCTTACCGAAGCAACTACCCGCGTGAACCGGTCTATTCAATTGGTCGCACCCACGTCTCACCCGCGCGCAATTCCCTACCCTTTATGAAAGCAACTCCCTGGCTACTCTTGTACTCGGCCACTTCGCTTTTCACCTCAACCGCATTGGCGCAATCGCAGCTTGCAGTCGCCCCGGCGATTGAATTGATGACAATTGCCGAAATCGGGCCGCACCACCGCGTCTGGCAGCGAATCACCGTGGAAACCGACGAGAACGGAAACACGATTTCCCGAACCAATTCCGCTTACACAGAACTCGAAACCGGCATGAACGT
>PLJQ01000421.1 GCA_003140275.1 Limisphaerales bacterium | reverse complement strand
AAACTAAATGGCGGTGAACCCGGGGGGAGAGGGCCGGCGTGAGGGCGAGCGTTAATCTAATTTCACATGAACACCGCCGAAATTATTTCCAAACCCCGCCCTCGCCTGCCGGAATGGTTGCGCCTGAAATTGCCGACCGCTGACACTTTTGCGCGCACGCGCAATCTGCTCGAAGAGTTGAAGCTCCACACGGTTTGTGAAAGCGCCAAGTGTCCAAACCATTGGGAGTGTTGGAGCAAAGGCACGGCCACATTCATGATCGGCGGCGACCGTTGCACGCGTGCCTGCGGCTTCTGCGCCGTCAGCACTGCCAAACCGCTCGCGCTCGAAGCTGACGAACCCGCGCGCGTCGCCGAGGCCACGCGGCGTATGAAGCTCAAGCACATCGTCATTACCGCCGTGGCGCGCGATGATCTGCCCGACGGCGGCGCAGAGCATTTTCGGCAGACGATTGAAACGGTGCGGAAACTCAATCCAGGGATTGTCGTTGAAGTGCTGGTGCCTGATTTTCTTGACCGAGATGCTTCCATCGATGCCGTGCTCTCGGCCGACCCGGAGATTTTTAATCACAACTTGGAAACGGTTCGACGGCTGACGCCCAGCGTGCGTTCACGCGCAACTTATGAACGTTCGTTGAGTGTGTTGCAAAAGGTGAAAGCAAAGCGCGGCGAAGGTACTTACACCAAATCCGGTCTCATGCTCGGTTTGGGTGAGACAGAGGATGAATTGTTAACCGCGATGCAGGATTTGCGGCGAGTGAGGTGCGACCTTCTCACGTTGGGACAATACCTGCAACCGACGTTGAAGCACCTGCCGGTTGTGGAATTTATTTCGCCCGCCAAATTTGCCGAATACAAACGCGTGGCGGACCAGATGGGTTTTGCGCACGTGGCCAGCGGCCCGATGGTTCGGAGTTCGTACCACGCGAACGAATTCTCGCTGCCAGAAAAAGCGGACAAAGAAGCGTAAACCGGGTGACGAATCAGCGGGGCACTTTTCGAAAAAGAAAATATGCGCCGATGGCGATGACCATGCCCAAAAGCATGATCGCGACCAACAGGGCGATCATTTTCATCGTGCGGGCCTGACGGAACATTTTCTCAGTGCGGTCTTTTTCCGATTGCATGAAAAGGGCAAATTCCTTGTCCAGCGAAATGGGGAGCGTTTCGGTTTCGTCCTTTAACTGCAGCGTCCGGGCGCCAATCCTCATTCCATCCCACACGGTGGGCAGTTTCTGAAACGCTTCGTCGTTGGCGGCCCGAAAACCGTTGTGGTCCCAAAACGGGGCGGTGTCTTTGATCCAGAGTCGGGTCAGGCCGTGGTTGTTGGCGATGTTCTGAATGCGTTCCCAAAGCAGATGGCGCAGATTATCCGCATGGGTGAAATCCTTGAACGCCTCGCTGTGAAGCCGGCCCTGACGTCCGGTGATTTGCAGGGCAATGGCACCGACGACCTGGCCGTCTTCCGTTTCTGCCACTTGAAATTCCGTCAGTCGTTTCTCCAACTCGGGCGCGGGGAGGTTCATGGTTTCCCACAAGGCGCTTAAGCCTTTGAGGTCATCCACCGTGGCGCGGCGGACTCGAAAGCTGGGCAGATTCATTTGCGCTCAATGATAGATAGTTAGCAGAAACGGGTAAAGAATTTCGTTCAAGCAACGGAGTTTCGGAGTGACTAACGGGACGCGCTTCGGACGACTTTCACAAACTCTCTCGCCAGGCGGGTCAACTCAGACCAGTTCCCGTCCCGCAGAATTTGCGCCGCGAGCAACGAAGACCCAACGCCCAAAGCGGCACAACCTGCTTTCATAAAAGCCGCTGCGTTCTGCAAATCCACTCCGCCCGTCGGCACGATGCGCAAATGAGGCAGGGGAGCGCGAATGGCTTTGATGTATTCCGGGCCAAGCTTATCAGCGGGAAAAATTTTGATGAAATCCGCGCCGGCTTCATGCGCCAATTGCGCCTCCGTCGGTGTGTAGGCTCCCAGCATGACAGGTTTGTCCGTCGCATGAGCAGCGGTGACGATCTCCGGTCGCATGATGGGAGTGACGACAAATTCCGCTCCGGCTTCAATGGCCTCGCGACAGGTCTTCGCGTCCAGCACCGTTCCAACACCAATGAGTCCGCGCGTGCCAATTTCCTGACTCGCTCCCCGAATGGCTTCAATCGCGTTGGGCGTCGTCATCGTGATCTCGATGGCGATGACGCCGCCGGCGATCAGCGCTTCTGACAACGGCAGCACTTGTTCCGATCTTTGCGCGCGGACTACGGCAATGAGGCTAGGGTCGGTAAGCAGCGAAATTATTTCTGATTTGGACCGCATGATTTATGTTTCGTTCCGGCGATACGCTTCCGCCAGCAAGGTGATCGGATGCACAAGGCGAAGTGGCAGGCTTTCGCGCCGCGCGCCGTTGATCAATTGCGCCAGACAACCCGGATTGCCGGTGGCGACCACGCTCGCGTTGGTTGACTTTNNGTTTCAGTTTGCGGTCGAGGAGGTCGTTGGCCATTTCTGGTTGGATGAGATTGTAAATGCCCGCGCTACCGCAGCACCACATGCTTTCAGGCATCTCGACCAGATTTAGATTCGGAATGGCGCGCAACACCTGACGCGGTTGCGCGGTGATTTTCTGGCCGTGACACAAATGACAGGCTTCGTGGTAAGTGACGGTTTGCGGTGGCTGGCCGTTTGACGACGGCGCTTGAATGCCGATCTGTGCCAACCATTCATGTATGTCTTNNCGGCGTTGGTGATGATGGCGTCAAACTGTTCGGGTGCAAATTGATCAATGTTTTTGCGCGCCAGTTGTTGAGCCAGTTCCCATTCACCGTTGTGCGCGTGGAGGGAACCGCAGCAAAGTTGCTCCGGTGGGGTCACGACTTCGCAACCGTTTCGAGCGAGAACTTCTACGGTGTCGCGGTTTATGTCGCTGAACATCAAGTCCTGCGCGCAACCGGTGAGCACCGCGACGCGATATTTTTTTTGGCCGATGGCGGTTGTGACGGGCGCGATCAACTCGGCGGAAAATTGCGGTTGGATGGTTGGCGTCATTTCTTCAAGTTCACACAGACGTTTGGGCAACAACTTCAAAATCCCGCTGCGGCGAATGAAGGTTTGCAGGCCAAGCTGCTGATAAAGCCGAATCGCGCGACCGAGCAGTTGGAGGCGGTTCAGATCCATGAACAGCCAGCGGAGGGTGAAGTTGCGAATCAAGCTCCGCTTTGGCGAGTTTAGCACACCGCTTTGTTCCGCCTCCGCGCGCGCATGCTCGAACAGTTCGGCATAATTTACGCCAGCCGGACACGCCGTCATGCAGGCCAGGCAACCGAGGCAGAAATACATTTCGTCGCCAAANNCGTCCGCGCGGGCTGTTGCGTTCAAGTTTGGTGGCGTCGTAAGTGGGGCAGGTTGGCAGGCAGAGGCCGCAGTGCATGCATTGTTGTACGACCGAGTAATCCAAATCTTTGAGGTGGGAATGGGGAGCACTCATGAATCAAATTAAACGGCGACAATGCATCGCCGCGTACTCTGCGTTCCAAGGAATAAATTTCAATCAAAGATTTTATTTGCAGTCATTCTCGGCATGGCTGATTATTCCGGCACCAAAAATGGAAAGAACGTTGCCTCGCGTGATGAAGCGGATTCTTGGCGGTTGCTCGCGGATAACCTCACTCTGGTCTATTCAGTTTCAACCGGCGTAGTCTGATGCCGCTCGCTTAATCGATGAAAATTGCCATCGGTTCGGACCACGCCGGATTTCAATACAAGGAGAGGATTAAAAGCCTTCTCGGCGAGTTGGGACACACGGTTCGCGACTTCGGCACGCACTCGGAAGAGCCGTGTGATTATCCGCTTTTTATCCGGCCTGTGGCGGAGGCGGTGGTGCGAGGGGAATTCGAGCGAGGGGTTGTGCTCGGCGGTTCCGGCAACGGGGAAGCGATGGTGGCGAATCGCATCAAAGGCGTTCGCTGCGCCCTGTGCTGGAACATCGAATCCGCCCGCCTGAGCCGGCAGCACAATGACGCCAATGTGCTCTCGCTCGGCCAGCGCATGATGAGCCTCGAAACCGCGCTCGAAATTGT
>PLJQ01000411.1:685-13743 GCA_003140275.1 Limisphaerales bacterium | reverse complement strand
TAAGTCCGACAGGCTGCTAGTGATTTCTGAAGGGCAACTTTTATTGGTTCATGGTTGTTAATGAGTAATCGGCATTGAAAGTGAATGCGCGCCCACGTGTAACTTCAAGACAAAGAAGTAGCGCTACGGATGCGGTCACCACATTCATTCGGGCTGATTCTCTCAAAGATCATTAGGAAGTCAAGCTTTTTTTAACATTTTAATTGACTTTTTTTCAAAGCCATTATCCTAGCAACTGCTAGCTTAGCATGCCAAGCGCCCACACCAAAACTCTTTATTTTCAGTATCTTTAGCTGGTTAGTGAGAAATACCGCGATTGCAATTTGCAATAAACGCCCCATTTAAGGACAAATTGCCCGATTTGACCCCCGATTTGACCACAATTACCGGAAAGTGCTGTTTCCTTTTGAAACCAGACTGCCCGAATCTCATCCTTAAAGTGTTCCCATACCGGCTTGCTTGGCTGGTTAAAAAGTAATGATCTTCGCTCCGTCCAGTTTCATTCTGAAACGGAACAACAGAAAACAGGAATCCGGTAGTTTAAATCCGAGCATGTGCAAACGTCAGCAACAAACTAACCGAGCATTACCCGCAAGAAGACATTGTGAAAAGTTTCACAAATTGCTTGCAGGCCATTTTTCACAATGTTAGTTTCAGACACATTTGTTTGAAAAACGATCGACATAAAACTATGAAAACGCACCTTCCCTTCCTGACCGCCGTGGCGCTTGCCGTAGCTGCGCCAAGCCTGTTCGCCGCCGATGTTACCGGCAAAGTCACGCTTAAAGGCACGCCGCCACCTGAAGTCACCATTCAAATGGATGCGACCTGCGGTAAATTGCATTCCGCACCGGTCACCACGCGCCATTATGTGACCGCGCCTGATGGCGGGTTGGCCAATGTCCTCGTTTACGTCAAGTCGGGCTTGAGCGGCAAGACGTTCGAGCCACCGAAAGAGACCCCGATTCTTGACCAGTTGAACTGCATGTATGAGCCGTACGTCATGGGCGTTATGACCAATCAGAAGTTCAAGGCGAGAAATTCCGACAGTTTTTTGCACAACGTTCATCCGACACCCAAGGTGACCGGCAACGCGGAGAAAAATGCCGCGCAACCGGTCAAAGGGATGGAGACGGAGTTTAGTTTCGCAAAACAGGAGATTTTATTGCGGATCAAATGCGATGTTCATCCGTGGATGTTCACTTATGTGGGTGTGGTGGATCATCCTTACTTCGCGGTGACGGGCAAAGACGGCACGTTCAAAATTCCCAACCTCCCGCCCGGCAAATACATGATCGAGGCGTATCACCTGAAGACGCATGGTGCAAATCCCGGCGTGACTCAGGAGATCACGGTGGATGGGGACAAGAAAGTTGACTTCACGATTGAGATCAAGGGGCAATAATCTTGATCCAGAAAAACTCTTCTCAAACAAAGCCGCTGTGGTTTAATAGATCACGGCGGTCTTGGTTTCCGAGCCGACGTTGAGTCATTTGGTTTTGTCGATGACACGATCCACTGACAATCCTTGGTTGAGTCGTTTTGCCTTGTTGACGGCGGCGGCAACGCTTTTTCTGGTGGGTCTGGGCGGAGTGGTGACGAGCAAGGGAGTGGGCATGGCGGTGCCGGATTGGCCGAACACGTTTGGTCAAAACCCCTTTTTCTTTCCGTTTTCCAAGTGGGTGGGAGGTGTTTTTTATGAGCACAGCCATCGGCTGGTGGCGTCAGGAGTTGGTTTGCTGACCACGATGCTCGCCGCCTGGCTCTGGCTGAAAGAATCCCGTCCGTGGTTGCGAGGGCTGGGAATCATCGCCTTTTTTGCCGTGGTGCTTCAAGGCATCCTGGGCGGATTAAGAGTGGTTTTGGACAAGCATGGGTTGGGGACGGAACTGGGAATTTTTCACGCGACGATAGCCCAACTGTTTTTTGTGCTGATCTGTTCCATTGCGCTGTTTGCCACTCGCTGGTGGCAAAGTCTCCCGCCGGAACAGCTTGGTTCTTCGAAGCACAGCCGGTTGCGCCACTGCTTCCTGCTGACGACACTTCTGATTCTCGGCCAGTTGATACTCGGGGCAACCATGCGCCACCAACACGCCGGGTTGGCGATTCCGGATTTTCCACTCGCGTACGGAAAAATTTGGCCGGCCGTGGATGCGGATTCGGTAGCGGCTTACAATCAAAACCGGATGGAGGTTCAGGCCTATAATCCCATCACCGCGTTTCAAATCGGCCTGCAGATGACCCATCGCATCGTGGCGGGTCTGATTTTGTTTGCGGTGGTGCTAAGTGTGCGACAGGCAGAGCGGCAACTGGGCTGGAAAAATCCTTTGGTCCGACTCTCCCTCGTGTGGTTGGGACTGGTTGCCATACAAATCGCTTTGGGCGTCGCCACGATCTGGTCGGGAAAAAAGGTTGATGTGACGACTGCGCATGTAGCCGTGGGCGCGTTGTCTTTGGTGAACGGCGCGTTGCTTACCATCGTCGCTTTTCGGTGTTTTAGAATCGCCCGAGAGCAGGTCGTTTCCCCCGTGACGAGATGCGCGTCGCCTGCTGATTTCACTCCGACGCCTTCCCGCGTGGCCCAGCTCCGGTAAAAGGATATGAAAGCAGCCGCTCAAACACTTGCCTCGTCGCCCATCGTTGATAAGAAAACGCGGCTGGTCGTTTTGAGTGAACTGATCAAGGCGCGGCTCACTTTTTTGGTTTTGCTGACGACGCTGGTGGGGTTCTACGTTGGTTATAAGGGAGCGTTGGATTACGCGTTACTCTTTCACACGATCCTGGGGACGGCGTTGGTCGCCGGCGGCGCGGCAGCGCTCAACCAGTTGTTGGAACGGGAGCATGACGCCAAGATGCATCGGACGGAAGACCGCCCACTGCCTTCAGGTCGGTTGCGTCCCGAAACCGTGCTGATTTTGGGCGGCTTGTGTGCCGGAGTGGGAATGATTTATCTGGCGTTCGCGGTCAATCTGCTGACGAGCCTGCTCGGCGCCATAACGCTCGCGAGTTATTTGTTTATTTATACGCCGCTCAAACGGGTGACCTCACTGAACACGGCGGTGGGCGCCGTTCCCGGAGCGTTGCCACCGTTGATGGGTTGGGTGGCGGCGCGGGGAGACATCACCATTGAAGGTTGGGCGCTGTTCGCCATTTTATTCTTCTGGCAATTGCCGCATTTTCTGGCGATTGCGTGGATGTACCGGGAGGAATATGCCCGGGCCGGATTTGTGATGTTGCCAGTCGTGGACCCGCAAGGGCAACGGACGGGGCGGCAAGCGGTCAGCCACACGCTGGGATTGCTGCCGGTCAGTTTGTGCCCGTTTTTGTTCAAGCTGGCCGGGCCGATTTATTTGCTCGGAGCGCTGGTTTTGGGGCTGGGTTTTCTCTGGTTCGCGATTCAATTTTCCCGCCACTTGACAATTCAACGGGCGCGACACCTGTTCTACGCATCGATTTTATACTTGCCGCTGCTTCTGGGCTTGATGGTGTTCGATAAAATGAAATGAAAAAGGGCTGCCATTCTCCCGTTGACACTGGCAGAAGGGCGAAGTTAACTTGCGCCCCTTAAAATTAAGATTGGATAAATGATTTTAGTCCGCCGCGAAAAAATTAAACCGTAACCGACAAGAAACCGCATGCAGCCAACCACTCACGCATTACCTCATCCCGGAGTTCTCGAATCGCACCACGAGGAACTGAGCTTTTGGCGGAAATACATTTTCGCCACCGACCACAAGGTCATCGGCATCCAGTACGGAATTACCGGTTTGTCGTTTCTTTTTTTCGGCTTCTGTTTGGTTGCGCTCATGCGTTGGCAATTGGCTTATCCGGGAGCGTCAATTCCGGTTATCGGTGGATCACTGAACGCAATCTTGGGCGACGCAATGATGAACAAGTCGCCGCAGGGCGGCTATTTCATGGCCGCCGAACTTTACAATGCCTTTGGGGCGATGCACGGGACGATCATGGTCTTTTTGGCCATCGTGCCTTTGGCCTTTGCGGCTTTCGGCAATCTCATCGTGCCGTTGCAGATTGGCGCGGCGGACATGGCGTTTCCGCGAATTAACATGGCCAGTTATCAGGCTTATTTTATGGGCGGCGTGATCATGTTGGTCAGCTTCTTCATTCCGGGAGGCGCGGCCCAGGCGGGCTGGACTTCTTATTCACCTTTGGCGTCGATTATTGCCACCGATGGGCAAACCTTCTGGTTGATCGGGATGGTTTTCCTGATCACCTCGTCGCTTTTGGGCGCGGTAAATTTTATCGCGACCATCATCCAATTACGGGCGCCGGGCATGACGTGGATGCGGTTGCCATTTTTCTGCTGGGCGCAGTTCGTGACGGCGTTTCTGCTGTTGCTCGCATTCCCGCCGCTCGAAGCGGCGGCGGTCATGCAATTGATGGATAAAGTGGCGCACACCAGCTTTTTCCTGCCAACGGGGCTTGTCATCGCGGGGAAAGCGGCTGAGATCAGCGGCGGTGGAAGTCCGCTTTTGTGGCAACACCTGTTCTGGTTCCTGGGACATCCGGAAGTCTATGTTTTGATTTTGCCGGCGATGGGAATTGTCTGCGAGATCATCGCCAACAACACGCGCAAGCCGATCTGGGGCTATAAATCGCTGGTCTATTCAGTGCTGGTGATCGGGTTTCTGTCGTTCATCGTCTGGGCGCATCACATGTATCTGACCGGCATGGGAACCAAGATCAGCACCTTTTTCCAGACGACGACGATGATCATTTCGGTGCCGTCGGTCATCATTCTGACGTGTTTGTTTTTGTCGCTGTGGGGCGGGTCGATTCGTTTTAATACGCCGATGCTCTTTGCTCTGGCCTTTCTACCGATGTTCGGCATCGGCGGTTTGACGGGACTGCCTCTGGGATTCAATTTCAGCGACATTCATCTGCATGACACTTACTACATCATCGCCCATTTCCACTATATCGTCGCCCCGGGGACGATCTTTGGGCTTTTCGCCGGCATCTATTACTGGTTTCCAAAGGTGACGGGGCGAACCATGAGCGAGCACCTGGGCAAAATCCATTTTTGGGGATCGCTCATTTTCATGAACCTGGTCTTTTTGCCGATGTTCGCTCAAGGCATGGCTGGCCTGGGGCGTCGCATGTATGACGGAGGCGCTACTTACGCCAACAGCGCCGAGACCATCGGAATCCCGTTGGACATGATCCATCGGAACGTATCGATCTCTCATGCCGCGTGGGCGTTGGGCCTGGCGCAAATTCCCTTCATCTTTAATTTCTTTTGGAGCTTGAAGCACGGCAAGAAAGTGACTTCGGACAATCACTGGGGGTCCACGACGCTGGAATGGCAGACGCCCACGCCGCCGCCGCACGGCAACTTCCTCAAACCCCCGGTGGTCTATCGTGGCCCATATGAATACAGCGTGCCCGGCCACGCCCAGGATTTTACTCCGCAAAACCAACCTTGATAAACCGCTCTGGGAAAAATTATTCATGGACATTCCTTACATCGTAAAACCCCGCGAAGACACCGGCCTTTATAATGCCAAGGTTGGCATCTGGCTCTTCCTGGCTTCCGAAGTCATGTTGTTTGGCGCGCTATTTTCGTCGTACATATTATTGCGGGTCGGCGCGGCAGCAGGCACCTGGCCGCACGGCTTGCTCAACGTCGCGCTGGGCACGATTAACACGCTCGTGCTGATTTGCTCCAGCGTCACCGTCGTGATGTCGTGGGCTTCGCTCAAGCTTGGGAATTTTGGCCGGTACAGGATTTATCAAAGTATCACCCTCTTATGCGCGCTGACCTTTCTTGGCATTAAATCGGTTGAGTACCACGACAAATTCAATCACTACGAAGTCATTCAAACGGACGGCAGGATTGTCGATGGACACCTGGTTGAAAGGACGAAAGATTTCGATCTGGCGAAAAAGACCGGGGCCGTGACCCTTCTCGGCCATTTCGTTGAGAAGACCGAAGCGGGCGCTCACGAGGCAACCGCCAAGCATGCGGAGCATTCAAACATCACCATTCCTGTGGCGCAAATCAAGAAGATGGAAAATTACGGTCCGTGGCACAGCACCTATCTGGCGATTTATTTTACGCTAACCGGACTGCATGCGCTCCACGTGTTCGCCGGCGCCGCTGTGATTTTTGTAATTTGGGGTCCGCTCGCCGGCTTGTGGAAAACCGACCCCGCACGTTATACCAATCGCATCGAGATTTCCGGTTTGTTCTGGCACTTCGTTGATCTGGTCTGGATTTTCCTTTTCCCTGTTCTTTATCTTTTGTAAGGAAACTATGAGCGATTCACACGACATACACCATGTTCATCAGGCCGTGCGCCGCTACCTGATCGTTTTTGGCGCGCTGCTGGTAGGAACCCTGCTAACCGTTTGGGCTTCGTACGTTCATTTCATCCACTTCCATATTGGAGGAGCTGAAATCAACACCAACGTCGTCGTGGCATTGTTCATCGCCAGCGTCAAAGCCTTTCTGGTGGCCGGATATTTCATGCACCTGATCTCGGAGCGGAAGATGATTTACGGAATTTTAACAGCGACCGGCTTTTTCTTCGTCGGCCTCATGTTTTTGACAATCTGGGCGATGCATGACTATCCCATGTTAACGATCAAATAATGTCCCTGAAAGCCATACATCTTGTTTTTATCACTGCATCCACTGTGCTGGCGTTCGGCTTCGGGTTTTGGGAATTTAAAGCGTATTCCGCGGGCGGGGAAAAGGGCGACTTGATTCTGGGGGTCGCGTCGCTGGTCACGGGAGCGTCGCTGATTGTTTACGGGAAATATTTTCTGAAGGAGTTGAAAAACATCGGTTATCTATGAACCATCGTAAGCTGATTCATTTTTTCCTGCTCAACGCCGGGCTGGGATTGATTTTGTTTCCGCAAACCGTTTCCGCCTGCGCGGCGTGTTTCGGCAAGTCAGATTCTGAATTGGCCCTGGGGATGAACATGGGAATTTTCAGTTTGCTCGGCGTGGTGGTCTGTGTTTTGGGCGGCATTGCTTCCTTCTTTATTTATCTGGCCAGGAGAGCTGCGATTATGCCGACTGCACCGGGCAACAACGTCCCGCTGGAAACCACGAACAAGGCTTGATCAATGATGAAATACTTGAATTTGGGGAATTATCTCGGATTGCCGGTTCTGGCTTCGAAGCACGGCGAAGATGTTGACAAGCTGATCGTCTATGTCCACTGGCTGATGGCGCTGTTGTTTGTCGGATGGATGGCCTATTTCATTTACGCCCTCATCCGCTTTCGCCAGTCGAAAAATCCCAAGGCTGATTACGCGGGAGTTAAAAATCACGCCTCCAGCTATATTGAAGTGGCAGTTGCGGCGGTGGAAGGCGTGTTATTGATCTTTTTTGCGGTGCCGTTATGGGCCCATGCGGTTGATAAGTTTCCGTCCGAGAAAGAATCAACCGTGATTCAAGTTACTGCCCGGCAGTTCAACTGGATGGCTCGTTATGCGGGACCAGATGGCAAGTTCGGCCGGCAGGACATCAATTTGATCTCTGCGGATAACCCGCTGGGCGTGGACAAGACTGATTCGAATGCCAAAGATGACGTAAGTGTTTTGGACAGTCACATAACGGTGCCGGTCAATGTTCCCGTTATTGCCACCATCAGTTCGCTGGACGTGATCCATTGTTTTGCCATAAAGCCGATGCGCGTCACGCAGGACGCGATCCCCGGCATGAAAATTCCGGTCTGGTTCAAGCCCACGCGCGTGGGGAACTACCAGATCAACTGCGCCCAGCTTTGCGGAAATTCCCACTTTTTCATGAGGGGCATCTTCAGCGTGGTGGAACCGGACGAATACAAAAAGTGGCTGGAAGCCAAAGCCAAAGCCGGCGGCGCCCCGGCCAGCTACGAATAATCCGGGTTGTCTAATTCGACCGCCCTTCACCGCGCCAAAGCCTGGTTCGGTTTATATCCCGGACGGGAGATTCTTTCCTTCGGTTGTGGGCTTTGATATTTTGCGGCGAGTACCTGATGAATGACCCATCGCGAAAAACTGAATGGATGGTTTGGGGTGGTCTGGCCTTGATCATCGCGGCGATCAGCGGCGCGTTTGTCTGGAAAAAACTCGCGGCGGGCGGGCTTTCAGGAAGCAAACCAATGCCTGTTCTTGGGCAACTCCCCGATTTCGTTCTCACCAATCAAACCGGGCAAACTGTCTCACTGGCTGATCTGCGCGGGCAAGTCTGGGTGGCAGACGTTATTTTCACCCGATGCCCCGGCCCATGCGCGAAAATGACCCGTCACTATGCGGAACTGCAAACCGCCTTGCCGGCCAACCAGCCAGTCAAACTGGTTTCTTTCACCAGCGATCCGGAATATGACACGCCCAAAATCTTAAATAAATACGCTGAACGATTCGGCGCGGATTCGAACCGTTGGTGGTTTTTGACCGGTGACAAACCTCAGATCCGGCGGCTGGCGGTGAACGACTTCAAGTTTGTGGTCGTGGAAAAGAAGCCGGAGGAACGGGACGTTCCTGAAGACCTGTTCCTGCACAGCACCTGGTTTGTCCTGGTGGATCGGCAAGGCCGCGTGCGCGGCTGGACGGATAAGCCGGGCAGCCTGCATGCTTATTACGATTCAGAAAATCCGGAAGAGCGGGCGCTGATTCCGGCAGCCATTAAACGATTGCTTCACGAGAAATGAAGTTATGACCTTCGCTGATCTCCCCGCTGTGAACGCCTGCCTGAATGGATTGAGCGCAATCTTTTTGACGGCGGGTTACTACTTCATCCGCAAGCAGAACAAAATCGCCCATCGCAATTGCATGATCGCCGCCTTCTGCACCTCCACGATCTTCCTGGTGTGCTACCTGACCTATCACGTTTTTGCAGGCCGGACTGAATTCAAAAATCCTCCATGGTTCAAGCCGATTTATCTGATCATTCTCTCCACGCACACCGTGCTGGCTGTTGTCATTGTGCCGATGGTCTTGATTACGTTGAATCGGGCAATCAAACAGCGCTTTGAGCTTCACAAAAAAATTGCCCGCTGGACCTGGCCAATATGGATGTACGTTTCAGTGACGGGTGTGGTGATTTACTTTTTGCTCTACAAGATTTTTCCACAGCACTGAGGTTGGCGTTCAAGTTTTGGCTTGTTCTGGAGCGCAACTCATAAGAAACAAGCTGAACCTCGAACTTCAGCCTATGGTAACAACTTCCCCACCAGCGCGCTGATGCTTTTGCCGTCCGCACGACCAGCCGCCTTGGCTTGAACGGCCTTGATGACCGTGCCCATTTCCTTTTTGCTCGTGGCTCCGATTTCCTGAATCGTTGCCCGCACGAGCGCTTCCAATTCCTCCGCTGCCAATGGCTGGGGCAGGAAAGTTTCCAGCACGACTATCTCTTGTTTTTCTTTGGCGGCGAGTTCAGGGCGGTTTCCCTTCTCGAATTGCTCAATCGAATCGCGCCGCTTCTTGATTTCCTTTTGAGTAATGGTGACGACTTCGGCATCCGACAGGTTGTCCGTTTTGCGTTCGATTTGTGCGTAACCGATGGCGGATTTGAGCAAACGCAGCGTGCCAAGACGGTCAGCATTTTTGGCGAGCATTGCAGTCTTGATTTCCTGACCGACCCGTTCTTGTAAGGTCATAGGCTATTCGGCAATTTTGAAATTGCGCAAAGCGTCGCGCATTTGGGCGGCCTTCTCGTAATCCTCGTGCTGGACGGCTTCGTGCAGGGCCTTTTCGATTTTTTCCCGCTCAGTCAGCGGCCGTTTGGCGTGAATTTCCACCAGCCAGTTTTCCAGCGAATGAATTTCGCCGCTCTGCTCCAGCAGTTCCAGTCGCGCATGTTCCCGATAAAATTCCCGAATCCCCTCCACTCCCTCTTCAATCTGTTTGACGGCGGCGGAGTAATCATCGGCCCGCAAGGACTGCGTGGCGCGGGCGCGGGTGTGAATCATCAGGAGCTGGGTTTGGAACTGTTGCAGCGACCAGGCCAGCTCCTCGGATTCCGCATGGGCATTCACGAAGGCAAAGACAGCGAGATTGCGCTCCGTGTCACGAATCACGCCGTCGTAATCCTCCAATTGCAGCAGGCATATGTAACGATGGTGATACTGGAGCGCCTCCAATTGCAGTTTGGCGCAGTCCTCCGCCTGTAGGACGAAATCTTCGTCGTTGCCCTCGTGCGCCGCGAGGTGTTTGTATAGTTGAGCTTGGTAATAATCGAACAAGGAGGGATGACCGAGTGGACGTTTGCCGTCCGGCCTGCCAGTGGCATTCATCTGCAACAAGCCCATATCGACGCGCAATTGGACTTTCTCAACGCCGCCATTACCCATGAATTTCCGGACCACGACTTGTCCGGGCTGGTAATCCCATTGCGCGAGGAGGTGCGAGATGTCAAAATTCATGGCCGCAATATGGACGCGGGTTTCCCGCAAGTCAATGTGGGGAGTGTCTTGCCTCGAAAAACCTGCGTGGATACGAGGCAAGGCTTGTGTTGCCGGCCTGTTTGGGTGAAAAGCAATCCATGCCGTCAACTGCACATGTTGCCATCCACGCCAGCCAATTCCCGGACAACGTTCGCCGGGATTTGTTGGAATCGCTTCGTACCCGGCAGGTGAACCACAAGTTTCATTACGACAGCGTCAAGCAAACTCAAAAATGGCTGGCCCTCCACAAGGCATATTCGCCGTCGCGTATGGAGGCCGACTGCGCGATGACGTATGACCTAAGTTTTGAAGGTGCTGCTGCGCGGATTGAATCACCGCAAGTTCATGTGATCGGACTTGGTTGTGGGGGTGGGCAAAAGGATGCCCGAGCTCTTGAATTGCTGCAGCGAAACGGTAAACGCGTCGCTTACACTCCGTCAGATGTCAGCGTGGCGATGGTTTTGGTGGCCCGACAAGCCGCATCCTCGGTGGTTGCTGAAAACGAATGTCACCCATTGGTCTGTGATTTGTTGACCGCTGACGACCTATCCCAAGGCCTGGCCGAACGAGTTGATCCCGCCAAAATACGTCTTATCACGTTTTTCGGAATGATCCCAAACTTTGAACCGCAACTCATTCTGCCTCGTCTGGCGGGTTTGTTGCGTCGCGGCGATTATCTATTGTTCAGCGCAAACTTAGCACCCGGCGATGACTATGCCGAGGGTGTGAATCGCATCCTGCCACAATACGACAACACGTTGACCCGCGATTGGTTGATGACTTTTCTGCTCCAGCTCGGGGTGGAAAAAACTGACGGCAAACTGCGATTCACCGTGGAAACCGACCCGACGGGAAGCGGCTTGAAACGAGTGGCTGCGCACTTTCATTTTACCAAGCCGCGTAAAATCCAAGTGGAGGAGGAGCACTTTGATTTTCGCTCCGGCGAGTCCATCCGCCTCTTCTTTTCCTACCGCTACGCCCCCGATCGCGTCCGGGCGCTGCTTTGCGAACATCGATTGGAAGTACTCGATCGATGGATCACAGCATCTGAAGAGGAGGGCGTGTTCCTTTGCCGCAAACGATAAGGCCGGCCTGCTGGTCGGTCAGGACGCGCGGCGACGCGTCCCTGCCAAAGCCAGAAGTCAAAACACTTTCATCGTATCCAGCACGGCCTTGATACGCGGGACTTCGTGAGTGCGGAACAAGTCTGTCTTGCCCAACGCCGCCAGCACCGCAAAGAACGGTTCAGCACAGCGCACTTGCTCGCCGAAATAGTCGAAGGCATGGGGCAGCGCGTGGCAAACCGGGAAGCCGAGTGCGCGCAACCGAAACGTATTCAGGAAAATCGTCATCTGATGCCGCACGCGCACGGCGCTGTCCTGCAAATTGCGGTAGTAAAAGCCCAGGCCGGGATCGATTAATATTTTCTCCACGCCGGCGCGAGTTGCGATTTCTATCTGCCGGGAGAAATAATCTTCCATTAATGCCACCGGATCAGCGCGAAAATCAAAGTCTCTGACCTCGCGCACGTTGTTTCCCTGCACGTAGCAAATGATGACCGCGGCATCGAGGTCGGCCACCATGTGGAAGATTTCCTCGCTGTTCGCCCTGCCGGTCAGATTCAAAATGTTCGCGCCGGCCTCGAGACAGGCGCGCGCCACCGCTGGCTGATACGTTTCCGCTGACACCAGAATATTCGCCGTGCGCAGGGCTTTGATAGCCGGTAGCAATTTGCCGCTCTGGGCTGCGTCGTCCATGCGCTCCGCATGCGCCAGCGTTGATTCCGCGCCGAGGTCAACGATCTCCGCGCCTTGCTCGCGCAATACCCTGCCACGCTGGATTGCCGATTCTGCGGTGAGACAGACACTTTCGCGATACCACGAATCAGGCGAAAGATTGATTACGCCCATGATTGCAGATCGCGAGTTGAAAGCGAACAGTCTTCCACCAATGGCGAACTCTTTCACCCGCGCCTGGGCGGCGGCGCGATTGTTTTGGAGCAGCTCGGAAAGTTGTTCGAGGTTCAGCACGCGTACAAAATCGTAAATCGCAAATCCAAATCGTAAATCCGAAGTGGCGCGCCCGGCGTGAGTCGAACACGCGACCATCTGCTTAGAAGGCAGATGCTCTNNATCCAACTGAGCTACGGGCGCCGCCAGAGGGACATTAGCGGCGGAGATTCATCGGCGCAAGTGTCGGTTTGACAAGAGCTCTGCCGGCTGGTATTTTTAAGAGTAATGGAAGCCACAGTCCAAATTGAACCGGCCATCAGCCTGACTGAAAGCGCGGCCAACCACGTCAAAGAGATGGTGGAGGAGCAGGCGGAAAACGCGGGCAAATTTCTCCGTGTTTACGTGGAGGACGGCGGTTGCTCCGGCCTGCAATACGGGATGGTGTTCGACGAAAAGCGGACGGACGACAGTGTCAGTGATTTTCACGGCGTCTCCGTGCTGGTCGATCCCTTCAGCGCCAATTATCTCCGTGGCACCGTGATTGATTTTTCCGACGCCCTGACCGGCGGCGGTTTCAAAATTTCCAACCCCAATGCGCGGCAAAGCTGCGGTTGTGGCAAATCTTTCGAAGCCGGGGCAGCATAACAATGTCTGCGGCGGCTTTACAACGCCGTTCCGTGTGATGCGGAACGGCTTTTTGTTTC
>PLJQ01000411.1:191-674 GCA_003140275.1 Limisphaerales bacterium | reverse complement strand
AATCAACTCCGTGAAAACCTTTGTGGTTTTCAGCCGCCGACATCGCCGAAATTGTTACCGACCTGAAACCGGATGAAGAGGCAGTCCTTCTGCGCATTTTACCGCATGAGTTGGCGGCAGGGGGCTGCGAGTATCTGAGCTTGGGCGATCAGGAAAAACTCGTTCACGCGCTCGGCAACGAGCAAGTGGCGCAAATCTTGAACGACCTTTCGCCAGACGACCGCACCGCTCTGCTTNNGTGCTTGAGGAATTGCCGGCCGCTGCAACCCAAAAACTGTTAGATCTCCTGTCGCCTGAGGAACGGAAGATCGCCCGCTGATCTGCTCGGCTATCCCATTTTGCACGGCACACAGTTGTGCGGAGGCTGTCGTGAGGATGCTTGACCGTTTCCTTCCGCCATCCTAAAGTTTGCTTGTCCATGGGGAGCCGTTGAAACGGCTGAGAGTCCCGGTAAATCGGGAGACCCGTTGAACCTGATCCAGG
>PLJQ01000411.1:0-162 GCA_003140275.1 Limisphaerales bacterium | reverse complement strand
CGCACAGCAGCGAACAACTGCCCAACTCCAAACGCGTCTATCTGCCGGGTGAGCTTCACGCCGACGTGCGCGTGCCGGTGCGCGAAATCGAACTCACGCCGACGAAGTCTTATACGGGCGCGGTCACGGCGAATGAACTGGTGCGCGTCTATGATTGCTCCG
>PLJQ01000506.1 GCA_003140275.1 Limisphaerales bacterium | reverse complement strand
GTAAGCGCAAGCATCTGGCGGCAGGAAACCGAGAAAGGACCCATGTTCAACGTCACGTTTCAACGGACCTACAAAGATGGAGACGTTTGGAGAAACGCGGCCAGCTTTGGGCAAAAGACCCTCCTGGTTTTGAGCTTCATCGCGGCTCGCGCCTTCGAGTGGATTGCCAGTCAGTCTCGCAAGTCAGCGCCGCTGCCAGTTCCTCGCAAGGCCGAGGACAATGTCCCGTATTGACTTCTATCCCGCCGAACGCCAATGGCTACCCTCTCTTTTTCAGAGAGGGTATTTTTTTGGCAAAGCGCGATGCGGAGGCTGTAAGGGTCATTGTCATTCAGGACAAATATCGGCGTCTTTCGGGCAATATAATTCTTTATATGATCGATTCATGGAGTCTTCCCGGCTGCCCCGCTTTCAACGCGCTTCTTCGGTCGCATCAATTCAACTGACCCAACGCGACTGTCAAATTGTCCGGCTCGTTTACCGGCACCGTTTTCTGCGTTCCTCACATATCGTCTCGCTCCTTGATGGGAGTCCGCAGCAATTTTTGCGGCGGTTGCAATTGCTGTATCACCACGGCTACTTGGATCGTCCGCGCGTGCAACTTGAGTATTACCATCGCGGCGGGTCGCGCCCTATCGTTTACGGGTTAGGGAAACAAGGAGTGGCGTTGGTGAAACAGGAGCTTGGTGTTGCGTTTCGGGATCGACCATGGGATCAGAATGACCGTGGTGCAGGCCGCATGTTTCTTCAGCATGAACTCCTGGTTGCGGACGTGATGGTCACCATCGCCCTTGCCTGTCGCCAAAATGGAATCAGGCTTCTCACTGAGCATGAACTGGTACCCGACAGTAAACGGTTTCGATGGAAAGTAAAAGTTAACGGCGGCTCGAAACTGAGCGTCGTCCCTGACCGCGTGTTTGCTTTGGAGTCCCAAGACGACAATGGTGAGAGCAATCGCGCGTTCTTCTTCCTTGAAGCTGACCGGGGAACGATGCCGGTTATACGAAAGACGCTTTCTCAGACTTCCTTCTACCGAAAACTCCTGGCCTACGAAGCAACCTGGTCACAGTCAATTCATCGCAGCCGTTTTGGTTTCCATCGTTTTCGCGTGCTCACGGTCACGACGAGTGCCGAGCGCGTCAAGTCGCTCGTTGACGCTTGCTCGAAATTGAAAGGTGGGCAGGGGTTGTTTCTTTTTGCGGACCAAACCATTTTGTCAGGCAATATTCTCTCCTCGATCTGGCAAAGCGGCAAGCAGGGTGAAACCGGGAGCTTGCTCCATTAAGAGACCGTGCCGAACGCAGGCCGTTTCCTGAACATCCCGGCATGATTTCGAACATCGAGCCTAAAACTCATGAAGTGGGAAAGCGCCAGTAACTCGCAGAATTGGCCGTCCACGGTGTAATTAAAATTCTCCAGAGTTACCTCGATCCCGTCTTGAAGGTTTCTTTTAAGGAGGGTTTTCCAATCTTTGCCGGAACAATCAATCTTCAAAGGTTTCATTGCTGGTCGAGCAATGTTCCGACCCGCGCAAACGGTTTCAAGGATAAACTTTGACCGCTGCCGCGTAGTTTTCAAAACAGGACTTTTTTGTAGTTAGCAAAACAGGTTAGCAAAACAGGACAGATTAAATTGGACGATTGCTAAAGAGGAGGAAGGGTTTTTGCTTGGGATCGGGTGCTGCGGCCAGCACGGAGTGGTGGCCTGTGGGGTGCAGACAGAGCACCACCTTGGTTTCGGGTGGTTTTTCGATTCGGAGGCGTTGCGTGCCGATGGGCACGCGGCCATCGCTGCCGACCTTGATGGTGTTTCGTACACTCCACACATAATCCCACCACGGGCAGCGGGGCACAGGCCGCAGGGCGGAGCGTTTTTCTTTTCTGGCCTGATCCCACGCCCGTTGGGGTGTCTGGCGCAGTTCGCGATGGACTTCATGGACGTTGCGATGCGCCCGCAGGTCGTCGATATGGGGATTGGCGATTTCAATTTCGGTAATCTTTTCGCTGGCGAAGTAGGCGGGCAGACGCCCCTGCCAGAACTGATGTTCGCGTTCGACTTTGCCTTTGGCTTGGGGAGTGGGTGCATAGAGGAAACTGATGTCATAAAACTTGAGCGCCCAGCCCAACTGAGTCAGGGCGTCCGGATCGTGAGTGAAGAAGATACTGTGGTAATCAACGTAGATTTGGAGCGGGCGTCCGTGGGCCAGGAAAGCGGCGGGTAGGAAGTCGAAGTAGGAGAGCAGGAGTTCCCGCTCATAAATTTTTGCGCCGGTGAACAGGCGGCTGCAATCATCAAGCATGTTGAGCATGGGGAAGGAAAGCTTGGAGTGAGGAAACCAGCGGTGGGGCGAGGCGTCGAGCTGCCAGAGTTCACCGATTTGAGCGCGTTGCCAGCGGCGCACGGCCGCCAGAACTCTTTTGGGCGGGACGGCATGAGCGAGCTGGTTATCCAGAGCCCAGCGGCGGACCTGGGCGCGGTCGAGTTTGAAGGAGTGCAGGCGGAGTGCTTCGGAAGCAGCGAAGCTGTAGGGACACGGAGGCGAGCAGGCCAGCCGCTTTTTAAGGAGTTCGAGGACGGGTTGCGGCCAAGCGGTGGCATGGTCGCCACCGGAAGCGCCGGGTGTCCAGCGAGATTGTTGTTTGCGGGCGCGCGCGGTGTTGTAAGCGGTGGCTAACGCGTAGAGGCGACTGCGGGAGAGGCCGAGTTGATCGGTGGCTTGCGCCGCGTTCAGAGAGTGTTTGCGGAAGCCTTCGAGCACATGGCGGATGAAAGCGGGCGCGTGACGATGAATGAGTTGTTGGTGTTTTTCAAAGACGGACAGGATAAACTTTGACCGCCATCACCTTCATTGACAGAAACGGCAAGTTTCCCCTTCTGGTCTGTCCTCCTGGCGGCGCTACGATACCCCGAGAGGCGGTTCAATTCTTGAGCCGTCATTTGTCCCTCAACAATTCAACCATAGGAGCATCCCATGAACACATCACAGACCGAACGCATCACCTTGTATTATCGCGAGAGTTCAAGCGACAAGGTGTATCAGGCATCCATCGAACCCCAAGGCGAATTGTTTGTCGTCAACTTCGCCTTTGGTCGCCGAGGTTCGACGATGAACACAGGCACCAAAACCCAAACTCCAGTGGATCACGATTCGGCCAAAAACATCTACGACAAGCTGGTTCGGGAGAAGCAGGCCAAGGGCTACACCGAAGGCCCGAACGGCACGCCGTATCAGCACACCGACAATGAGCATCGCGTTACCGGCCATCTGCCACAATTGCTCAACCCGATCGACGAAAAGGAGGCCACAGAGTTGCTCCAAGACCCGGCTTGGGCCATGCAGGAGAAGTTTGATGGCCGGCGTGTTTTGCTCCGCAAGGCGGGCGCCGAAATCCACGGCATCAATCGCAAGGGCCTCTTGATTGGGCTGCCCTCACCGATTGTGGTGGGCGCCCACAAAATCGGGAGCGATTTCATCATGGACGGTGAGTGCGTCGGCGACGTGCTGTATGCCTTCGACCTCTTGGAATGGGATGGAACGGATTATCGGACCATCCCTTATCAGCACCGGTTGGTCAAACTCTCCAAGCTCGTGAACCGGCCGGACATCACGCATATTGAAGTGTTCGAAACGGCAATCGATCCCGCCCACAAAAAGCGTCTGTTCCAGCAACTGCAAACCGGGAAAAAGGAAGGCGTGGTATTCAAGCGATTGGATGCCCCGTACACCCCAGGCCGGCCCAACCGTGGCGGCCCTCAACTCAAGCACAAGTTCTACGCCACCTGCTCTGCCGTGGTCGCTAAAATCAACGACCAGCGGAGCGTCGCATTGCGTCTGCTCAATGGGAAGATCTGGATTCCGGTCGGAAACGTCACCATTCCTGCCAACTTCAACGTGCCGGCAGCGGGTGAGGTGGTCGAAATCCGCT
>PLJQ01000353.1 GCA_003140275.1 Limisphaerales bacterium | reverse complement strand
AGAGGGCCGGGGTGAGGGCGGGCCACATTCTGACTAGATTCTGCCTTTCGTCTGGTACGCGGATTGATGAACTCCACGATCTTCCGGTCCAACAGCGAGCGGAACAACTGCCAGCCGCGCTTGATGTGCGCCTGCTTCTGCCGGGGCGTGTCGTGACAACGCGCAATGAGCTGCTGCATCGCCCGGCAACCATCGCCCTTTCGGCTCAGCACGTTCAACAACATCCCGTGCGTGACCTGAAAACGCGAGGTGAGTCGTTCCGGCGTCGCGGCGATTAAACGCGCAAAGGTGTTCTTGTCCCAATTGACGAAATTCTTTTCCGGCGGCTGGCGCTTCACGGTTTTCTTGCCGTCGCGCGCCGACTTTTCCGCCAGCTTCAGGTTTTCGATCACATGNNCCAGCCGCGCTCGTCGAATCCTTTGCGCCCGGCCCGCCCGGCTACCTGGTGAAAATCGCGCGCGCTCAGGATGCCGGTTTTTTGCCCGTCGTATTTGCACAGCCGCGTGAAGAGCACGGTGCGAATCGGCACGTTGATGCCGACGCCCAGCGTGTCCGTGCCGCAGATGATTTTCAGCAACCCCTTCTGTGCGAGCTGCTCGATCAACACGCGATATTTCGGCAGCAAACCGGCATGATGCAGTCCGATACCGTGCCTGAGCCACTTCTTGATGTCCGGCCCGTACGGGCTGCTGAACTTGAATCCTTCGAGCGCGCTGGTAATCGCCGCCTTCTCTTCGCGCGAACAAACGTTGAGGCTCGTGAAATCCTGCGCGCTCTGCGCCGCTTCCAATTGCGTGAAGTGGACGACATACACCGGCGCCCGACCATCGGCGGCGAGGCTTTCCAACGTTTTGGCCAGCGGCAGTTCGGAATACTCATGCGACAACGGAACGGGCCGGTCTGTGGATGCGACCGAAACGGTCGGACGCCTGGTGAGTCGCGTGAGTTCCTCTTCGAAAAATGTCGTGTCGCCCAGCGTCGCGGACATCAGCAGGAAGCGCGTTTGCGGCAACGTCAGCAAGGGAATCTGCCACGCTCCGCCGCGCTCGCGATCGGCGTAGTAATGAAACTCATCCATGACCACGTCCTGCACGTTTGCCTCCGCACCCTCGCGCAACGCGATGTTGGAGAGTATCTCGGCGGTACAGCAGAGGATCGGTGCGTCACGATTGACCGACGCATCGCCGGTGCTGAGGCCGACATTCTCCGGACCGAACTCGTGACAAAGCGCCATGAACTTTTCATTCACCAAAGCCTTGATCGGACAGGTGTAAATGGAGCGACGCCCTTGGGCAAGGGCCTTGAAGTGCAGCGCTGTGGCCACAAGCGATTTCCCCGACCCGGTGGGCGTGTTCAGGATGACGTTCTTGTCCTCGAACAATTCCAAGATGGCTGATTCCTGCGCGGGATAAAGTTGCAACCGCCGGCCTTCCGCGTAATCCAGAAAGCGCCCGAGCAAGACATCATTGTCGGGTTTCCCGTCGCGCGGAATCAGATCGTGTAGCGTGGCTGACACAGGCCGACTACTCTACGGAGCGCTAGACGTGATGAAAAGACTGATGCGATCCGGCGTGAAATTATTTGGGCTGACTAGCTGCTCGCGGTGCGAATCCCCTCCAACTCCTCCCAGCGGGAGTAAAGTTTCGGGACCTTCTCTTTCGCGGCGTCCAATTCGGTGGTGAGTTGGTTGACTTGCGTTGCGTGTTTGCGAAAAAATTCTGGATCGGCAAACAATCCTTCAATCCGTGCCACCTCGGCTTCGACCGCGTGAATCTGCGCTTCCATGCCCTCCAGCTCGCGCTGTTCCTTGAATGACAATTTGCGGGGCTTTGCTGCCTTCGACGGGGCGGCGGTTCGGGAGAGCGCCGTTGATTTATTTACCGGTAAGATGGCGGCGCTCTGCCGAGATGCGGCCACGGCCGCGCGCTGTTTCTTCTCCAGGTAATAATCGTAATCGCCGACGCTGTGGGAAATCTTTCCGTCGCCCTCGAACGCCAGCACGTCGGTGCATACGCGATTTAGAAAATAACGATCGTGGCTTACCACCAGCACCACGCCGGGAAACGCGATCAAGGCCTCCTCCAACACGCGCAGCGTCGGCAGGTCGAGATCGTTCGTCGGTTCGTCGAGGATGAGGAAGTTGCCGCCGTTCTTCAGGATGCGCGCGAGCAAAAGTCGGCTGCGCTCGCCGCCGCTCAGATATTTCACCTGCGTCATGATGCGGTCGTCGGCGAACAAAAACCGCTTGAGATAAGAGCGCACCGAAATCTTCCCGTCGCCGAAGATGACGAACTCCCGGCCTTCGCTGACTTCCTCCAGCGCCGTGTGTTCCTCGCGCAATTGCAGCCGGCCCTGATCCACGTAATTGAATCGTGTGAGCTGGCCGACCTTGACCGTGCCTTCCGTGGGTTTTAGTTCGCTGATGATGATTTTGAGCAGCGTGGTTTTGCCGAGACCATTTCGTCCGGCGACGCCAATGCGCTGGCCGTTTTGTAACGTGAAATTGAATCCGCTGAACAAGGTGCGCCCGCCGAGGTCCATGCCGAGATTGCTCAATTCAACGACGCGATTGCCGAGTGGCGGCGGCGGCGGAATGCAAAGCTCGACGTCTTCCTCAATCACCGGCCCGGCCTGCGCGGCGGTGTCGTAGTAACGCTCGAAACGGTCCTTTTGTTTGCTGCGTTGCGCGCGCGGGCCTTGGCGCACCCAGGCCAGTTCCTTCTTCAGAAACATCTGGCGTTTGTGCTCGATGGTCGCGTCAGCTTCCTGCCGTTCGGCCTTGGCCAGGAGATAATCGGTGTAGTTGCCGTTGTGTGAGAAGAAGCGGCCATCCGACAACTCGATCATGCGCTTCGCGACGCGGTCGAGGAAGTAACGATCGTGCGTGACGACGAGATACGTGCCGTGGAACTCGTCGAGAAAATCCGCGACCCAATCAATGGATTCCGGGTCGAGATGGTTCGTCGGCTCGTCGAGAATGAGAAGGTCGGGCAGCGAGACGATGGCGCGGCACATCGCCACGCGCCGCTTCTCGCCGCCGGAAAGTGTTTCAATGCGCCGGTCGCCCGCAGGACAATTCAGGTGCGACATCGCCGTGGCAATGCGTTGATCCAACGACCAGCCTTCCAGCGCGACGATGCGATGCTCCAATTCCTCGTGTCGCTTCGAGTCGTGAGGCAACGATTCAAACTCCGCGATCAAGTTGAGCACATGTTTTGCGCCATCGCGGATGTTCCCTTCCACCGACTTGGCTGCATCGAGCATGAAATCCTGCGGCAGGTAACTGACCACAAGATCGCGCCGCCGCTTGACATCGCCGCTGTCGGGCGACTGCAACCCGGCGAGGATGCGGAGGAACGTCGTCTTGCCGCAGCCGTTGCGCCCGACCAGCCCGATGCGGTCGCCCTCGTCAATCCCGAGCGTTGCTTCGTCAAGCACCGCGCGTTCGCCGTAACGAACGGTAATGTCAGTGGCAGTGATGATAGTGGACATGTCAGTTCAAATCGCAAAAGGACACAAAATTAATCTCATAGGAGCGCGGACACTAGCAGAGAATCTGGCAGGAACAAGGCGGGAAAGAGCATCCGGTCTCTTTCTATGTGTGACGTAAAGTCCGTGGACGATTAAGTCCCATTCCACGATTCTCGCTCGAATGCCAGACATTCAAGTTTCATTTGGAAAGCGGATGCGATCCTTGCGAGAAGCAAAAGGCTTATCGCAGGAAAAACTGGCTGAACTGGCTGGATTGGATCGCACTTACATCTCAAGTGTCGAACGAGGCAAGCGCAACATATCCTTGGTAAACATCGAACTCATCGCGAAATCGCTTGGCGTGAAACCAGCAAAACTTCTTGAATAGCCATGATCGCAGCTTACCTCGACAAGCACCGTTCAGAAATTGAAGCAAGAATCCGACAGGAGATGATCAAGTTTGTGGCGGTTTCGGACTACTCGGTCATTTGGAAAGAGTACGAGAAAAAAGCTATAGCGGAGTTCAAGTTGGCACTGTGTAATGGCCTGCCTGTCCTGCAAAATGAGGCTTTTGAAGAGGGCGAAGCGGGGCGGGACAAGAACAGAGCTGCAGACTTATTGGTTAATCACGCCGCCGAGAAAGTTCTAGTCTCAGTGAAGGCTTGTAGAGATGAAAAGAAATCAGAAAATGATTTAGGAACCCTTCGAAGCTATGCGAAAAAGAAAGCAACGCATACTGCGATGTTTGAAATTTGGATTGTCTACGATCAGATCACGCCTACCTCCGTAACTCAGGTTTACTTTGACCGTGCCTACAAGTTTGTGGGTCGGAGAAGGGACGAGCGATTTCTCTCATATCGCAAGAAAGACGGAAATTTGCGCCCGAAACCTTGGATAATGTTCAGACAACAAGAAAGCTTTTGGAATACGCTTGAGGAATTTGAGGCTGCAATGGAACGAACCGTGCTTATCCGGTTTGTT
>PLJQ01000009.1 GCA_003140275.1 Limisphaerales bacterium | reverse complement strand
ACGGCGGCCAGGCTGGCGCCATTGCCCAGATGCGCGAGGATCACACGGCCTCTCGTACCCACGGGATCGAGGCGGCCGAGTTCCTCCATTAAATAGGCGTAGGACAGCCCATGAAAGCCGTAGCGCTCGACGCCCTTTGCACCATAGCGCCGCGGGATCGGCAGGAGCTTGGCGACCCGCGGCATCGTGCGGTGAAACGCGGTGTCGAAGCATGCCATCTGCGGCACATTCGGAAACTTTGCCCCCACGGCCTCCATCACCGCAATCTCCGCCGGCAGATGCTCGGGATCATAAGGACTGAGCCGCCGCAACTCTGCCAACACTTCGGGTGTCACAATGACGGGTTCGGTGTAATTCATCCCGCCGTGAACCACCCGATGCCCGACTGCCGCGACGGCCTTCCCGTCAGTCTGTTTTTCTACGCAGTCAAGCGCCAGCCGGACGGCGGCCGTGTGGTCCGGAGCTGTGACGCAGCAACTTTGGGACACCAGCCCGTCATCGCCGCGCCAGTTTATTTTCGAGTCCGGCAATCCGATGCGTTCAATTTTGCCGGCCAGCATTCGCCGCGGGGAAACGTCCGCGCGGAACAGCGCGAATTTCAAACTGGACGAGCCGCCGTTCAGCGCGAGGACAAGTGGCGTGGTGGAAGCTGCCATAAATCACAACCGCAGCCGCCGGAGTCGCAGCGCGTTGGTGACGACCGAGACGGAACTGAAGCTCATGGCCGCCCCCGCAATCATGGGACTGAGCCGCAAACCAAAGACTGGATACAGCACGCCGGCGGCAATGGGCACGCCGAGCGCGTTATAGACGAAAGCGAAGAAAAGGTTTTGCCGGATGTTGCGCATGACGGCGCGGCTGACGCGCACGGCCTTGACGATGCCGTTGAGGTCGCCTTTGACGAGCGTGATGCCCGCGCTTTGAATCGCCACGTCGGTGCCCGTGCCCATCGCGATGCCGACATCCGCCCCGGCCAGCGCGGGCGCGTCGTTGATCCCGTCTCCCGCCATTGCGACTACGGCGCCGCCGGCCATGAGCTGGCGGATGATTTCGTGTTTGTCCCGCGGCGCGAGGCCGGCCCGGACTTCGTCGATGTTCAACTCGCGCGCGACGGCCTCGGCGGTCTTTGGGTTGTCGCCGGTGCATATGATGATGCGGATGCCCATGTCATGCAGGGCTGCGATGGCGGCGGGTGCGGTGTCCTTGATGGGGTCGGAGATGCCGAGCAGACCGATGGCTTCGGTTCCGGCGCCGACCCACACGACGGTCTGCGCCTTCTCCTGAAGTTCTTTGGCCTTTTGCCGGAGGTCTTCAGGAAGGTTCACGCCGGCTTCGCTGAGAAACTTTTCCTTGCCAACGCGAATCAGCCTGCCTTCCACGCTGCCCGACACGCCGCCGCCGGTGGTGGATTGAAAGTCATGCACCGGCTGCGGTTCCAGACCCTGTTCCTTCGCGGCCTCAACGATGGCGCGGGCCAGGGGATGCTCGCTGTTGTGTTCGAGCGACGCGGCCAGGGCGAGAAGGCGCTTTTCGTCTCCGCCGGCGCGGACGGCGCGGCTGGTCACGCGCGGTTTGCCGGCGGTGAGCGTGCCGGTTTTGTCCGTCACGAGCACGCGAACTTTCCCGGTGCGCTCGAGGGCCTCGGCGTTCTTGATGAGAATGCCCGACTGCGCGGCGCGGCCCACGCCGACCATAATGGACATGGGCGTGGCCAGGCCGAGCGCGCACGGACAGGCGATGATGAGCACGCTGACGGCGTTGACGAGCGCGTAAGCCATCGCCGGCGGCGGTCCCCACAGCGACCACACGATAAACGTGGCCACCGCCGCACCGATGACGGCGGGGACGAACCAACCGGCCACGCGATCGGCGAGGTTCTGAATGGGCGCGCGGCTGCGTTGTGCGTCGGCGACCAGTTGGACGATTTGGGCAAGCAGTGTTTCGTCGCCGACCTTCTCGGCGCGCATTACGAACGTGCCGGTCTGGTTGAGGGTTGCGCCAATGACTTTGTCCTCCGGTCCCTTGGCCACTGGCATCGGTTCGCCGGTGAGCATGGATTCATCCACGTTGCTCCGGCCTTCGACGATGACGCCATCGAGCGGCAACTTTTCGCCGGGTCGCACGCGGAGCAGGTCACCTTTCTGGATGGCGTCCACGGGCACGTCTTCTTCCTGGCCGTCGCGCACGCGATGCGCGGTCTTGGCGGCGAGGCCGAGCAAGGCCTTGAGGGCGGCGCCGGTCCGGCTGCGGGCGCGGGCTTCGAGCCACTGGCCGAGGAGCACGAGCGTGGTGATGACCGCTGCGGCTTCAAAGTAGAGACTGACCTCTCCGTCGCGCCGGAAGGACGCCGGGAAGATTTGCGGAAACAACACGGCCACGGCGCTGTAGGAATAGGCCGCGCCCACGCCCACCGCGATCAGCGTGAACATATTCAGGCTGTGCTGGACGAGCGAACGCCAGGCTTTGGCAAAGAACATGGCGCCGGCCCACAACACGACCGGTGTGCTGAGTATGAACTCAATCCACTTCGCGACGTTGCGCGGCAGGCGTTCGTCGGGACGAAGACCGGGGACGAGGTGCCCCATCGCCAGCAAAAACACCGGCAATGTGAGCGCAAGCGCCATCCAAAACTTGCGCGCGAGGCTTCGGGTTTCGTGCGATTCCTCCCCGGCCGAGCCAACCGTTTTCGGTTCGAGCGCCATCCCGCACTTCGGACAGTCCCCCGGCTGGTACTGCTGCACCTCGGGATGCATTGGACAGGTGTAGAGGGTCTTCGAGCTTGTCGCCACCGGACTGACAGGTTTCAACGCCATGCCGCATTTGGGACAATCGCCGGGTTTGTCCGAGACGACCTCCGGGTGCATCGGGCACGTGTATTTGCCGGCGGGTGACGGAGTCTCAGCCGGTTGGGTTGCCGCCTCCGGCTGATGCGCGTGTGGGCCGTGACTGCAACACGGCGGTTTCGCCGCCGTGCCTGCCGCCTTTGGTTGATCGAGAAACTTCGCGCGGCAGTGATCGGAGCAAAAGTAATAGGACTTGCCCGCGCGCCCGACTTTGAGCGCCGTGGCTTCGTCCACTTCCATGCCGCATATCGGGTCGTGTGCCATTTTATGTTTCTCGTGCGACTTCATCACGCCAACAACCGCGGCGGCGGGCGCCGGGTGCTTACGGTTTCACATCCGGAATCATCTCCACCGGAATCCATATAGGCTGCTTCACCGATTTTGCGAGTTTATATCCAGCTTTTGTCAGCGTCTCACGCGCATAAATGGGGCGGCAATCCAGAAAGATCGGAAAGTGCTTATGCGTCCACTCGAAGGCGCCGATGAGCGGGTTGTGGTTTGATTGGGTTTGATTCAGTTTGATTCAGTTTGATTCAGTTTGATTGGGTTTGATTCGGCGCGATAGGTCTGGCTGGACTGGAAGGGTCTTCTTCTTTGTCACTTAACAGGGATTCAGCATAGGCGGTGGCCAGCGCCTGCGAGCGAAAGTCCGGCCTCGCATACTCTTCCGTCATGAAGGATCGCCATAAATTACAAAACACTGACGCGTATGCTCCCGCATAATCATCCCTTATCTTCTCGTTGGCCCGTTCCAGCGCCCGTCGCTCCCGTTCGATTTCGAGCCGCCCGGCCCGGTAATCCTGCCGTCGCACGCGCTCCAATGTGCGGAGAAATTCCTGCGCGCGCGCGCACCGTTCCGCCGGGTCGGTGAGAGTCGCCAGACAGTCGCGGGCGGATTCCGCGAGTTCCGCCGTGAGCACGGCGGACAAGTGATTGCTCACTTCCACGCCGTCGGCGTCGGTCTTTAATTCCCCCGCGTCTTCGGTCAACTGGCGGACCAGCGCGCGCCGTTCCTGCTGTTTCTGCCAGTCCTGATAACCGCCCCCGCGCCATTTGCTGAGATTCTGTTCGCTGATCCGGCCTCCTTCAAACTCCGCTGCCAGCACGGCCTGCACGTCCGGCAGTGCGTTGAGCCACTCGACGATGCGCCCGCCCGTTTCACCATCCTCGAGCTTGCGGTTCAACTGCTCCCGGATGTTCCGGGGCAGTCTTGCGATTTTGCCGTTGCGGGTAGTCATTGTTTCGGCCTTTTTGCCGATGCTGAGTCAACCGCCATTCCATTCCCGAAGCCAGTTTTGTCTTTGCGTCGTCTCGTCGCCGAAACGACGCAAGTGTAGCCGGGTTTTACGTCCGCTGTCCGCCGAAACGACGCAAATTCACCGCGGGTTTAAGTCGTCTCCCCGGCCCAA
>PLJQ01000268.1 GCA_003140275.1 Limisphaerales bacterium | reverse complement strand
CTGCATCAAATGGATAAGCATATAGACTCAAACATTATTGAAGGTCAGATTACGGGTCTTTCGCGTACTGTTGGAGCGCGAGCTAACGTGTATGTTTTTGATAACACTGGACTCGTTGTTGAGGTCGTTGAAACACAATCCGATGGTGTTGTGATGGTGTTGGGTGCGCTATTCGTACACAGGTAAGGTGAAATGTGACAAAGTAGAACTAACTCGCAAGCCTGCGACTGGGTTGGGCAAGCAGCCATCGAGGAAATCAGAGGACGGACAAAGGCTGTTCCCTCTCCTGGGGGAGAGGGTCAGGGTGAGGGCGGTCGTGACATACTCTTTTGGAACCCGGTCTTCGACTGCTTGGCTCCACTCAAAACAGCGAAGAACCTTCAATTTTTCAATGGCTCCGTATTGCCAGATTCTCGAAGGGTTGATTAGGGGAATCGCTTCTTTGAATTACATAGCATGTTTAATGTCTCTTACCTTGAATTTTTTTGAGGCATCGCAGTCAAAATTTTCGCGTTTGATCTGTAACCAAAGCAGTCCGGCAAACGTCATTAACTAACACATGAAATGTGAGACATCATCGGTGCGTACACGATTGGACCAGCGAACGGGTGCATTTACGTTGATCGAATTGCTGGTCGTAATCGCCATCATCGCCATCCTGGCGGGCCTGTTATTGCCGGCCTTAAGTCGCGCGAAAGAATCGGCGAAACGCATTTCCTGTGTCAGCAACATGCGCCAGCTGGACCTCTCTTTGAAAATGTATGTGGATGAAAATACCGGGCATTTTCCGCCGCGCGTTTTCACCAATCGCTGGCCGACCTTGCTGCGGGATGGCTATCGAGATTTGAAAATTCTAAGATGCGCCAGCGACGGGCTGAATCCCGCGTCGCAAACCAACAGCGTGTACGAAGCCGATCGGGCTCCGCGCAGCTACATCATCAACGGTTGGAATGATTATTTCCAGGCTGAGGGCCCGGATATCTGGACGCGATACCAAAGTGCTGACGCGACTCTGGTGGTGGCTGAAAATGCGATCAGCCAGCCGAGCCAGACGATTGTTTTTGGCGAGAAAGACTACTTTTCGCCGCATTACTACATGGACTACGAGGAGTATGACGATTTGCTGCAACTCGATCAAAGCCGGCATTCCAGTGTCCACAAAGACGCGAAAGGCAACGGCGGTGGCGGATCGAATTACGCGTTTGTGGATGGCAGCACCAGCTTTATTAAATTCGGAAAGGCGCTTAATCCAATTAATCTCTGGGCGATTATTCCGTCGGTGCGGAACATTGGAATCCTTCCCCCGTAAAACACGGACTCACTGCCTCCGGCATCGCCCGCCCGATCTCGTCAAGGCGAAACTTGTAACTTCTCCGTGGTCTGAAAGTCATGCTCACCTTTGATGCTTCCGGCCTGGACCAGCAAGCGATACATGACCTCCGGCTGCAAGGGTTCAGGACGCGCGCCTTTCACGTCGGGTTTCATGCCGCGAATGGGCACGCCATAGATGAGTGATTTGACCGGCACCGAGTTGGAATCCGAAATGAGGTGCCAGATGGGATGGGCGTACTTGTTTGTCTTGAGCGCATCGAGGGGGACGACTTTGACGGAGGTCAGCTGGTATCTCGCCGTAAAGAAAAACGCCACGGGATTGCCGGGTTGATCGTCAGAAACCAGGCTGCGACCACCCTTGCGTCCGCCCGACGGCTGATTCGGGCGGATGTCATGCGCAATTTCGATGGTGGCCGGCGCGAACCAATCCCAGAAATTATAGTAAACGTAACCCGCCGCGAGCACGATGGCGATGGCGATCAGGAAAACACTTCTTTTATTCATAAAGCGAAATCAACCGAAGCAGTTGACGCCCAGTCAGGGGAATTATTCAAGCACGAATAAACCGCGAAAGGAGGATCAGGCCCGGCGGGAGCATTCAAATTGGAGCGGGTGACGGGAATCGAACCCGCGTGGCCAGTTTGGAAGACTGGAACTCTACCATTGAGCTACACCCGCAACGGCCCGCATACTAACGCCCACGCTTGCCTTGTCAATTCACCTCCGTTATGATCGCCAGCACATGAACTCCTTGCTCCTGACCGGCGGGCGTGTCATCGACCCGGCCAATCGCTTCGACGCAATCGCGGATGTATTGATTCTCGAGGGGAAGATTGCCGCCGTGGGTCCCGAAGCCGCTAAAACAGCAGCGCCCCATATCGAGCGGAAGGAAGTTAACGGGCTGGTGGTTTGTCCGGGATTGATTGATTTGCACGTTCACCTGCGCGAGCCGGGACAATCCGCCAAGGAAACCATCACCACCGGCACCTCAGCCGCGGCACGCGGCGGATTTACCTCCATCGTCTGCATGCCGAACACTTCTCCACCAATCGACAACGCGGGCACGGTCGCACTCATTCACGAAAAGGCGCAACGCGACGGTATCGTGAATGTTTTTGTGACAGGCGCGATCACAAAAAACATCGCCGGTGAAGAACTGGCGTCAATTGGTTCGCTGAAAAACGCCGGCGTGGTGGCCATTACTGACGATGGCCATTGCGTGCAGGACAATGACTTGATGCGGCGCGCGCTCGAATACGCCAGAATGTTCGACTTGCCGGTCATGGATCATTGCCAGGATTATTCCCTGGTGACGGACGGCGTCATGCACGAGGGCTACTGGAGTACGGTGCTAGGTTTGCGCGGCTGGCCGACGGCAGGGGAGGAAATGATCGTGGCGCGGAATATTCTGCTGGCGGAATTGACCGGCGCACACGTCCATTGTCAACATCTCAGCGCGGCGGGAAGCGTGCGGCTGCTGCGCGAGGCCAAAAAACGCGGTGTGCCGATTTCCGGGGAAGCCTGTCCGCATCATTTCACGCTGACCGACGCCGCAATCGCCGGCAGCGAAAAATTCTGGGAGAATGACGGGAAGCAATTGTTCTCAACCGTCCACTCTCCACTCTCCACTCTAATCCTCCCTTCGTGGCCGGCCTACGACACGAATTTCAAAATGAATCCGCCGTTGCGATCGGCGTGCGACCGCGAGGCGATTCTCGAAGGTTTGGCCGACGGCACGCTCGAAATTCTGTGCAGCGATCATGCCCCGCACTGCGATTACGAGAAGGAAGTAGAATTTGATTATGCCCCGTTCGGCATCACTGGCCTGGAAACGGAATTTTCCCTATCGCTGATGCAACTTTACCACACGAAGCGGCTTGGACTCGCCGATTTGATCGCCAAGTTCACTGTCGCACCAGCACGGCTGCTGCGATTGCCGAAAGGGACGTTGAGTGTGGGCGGGGATGCGGATGTGACGGTTTTTGATCCTGATTGCGAATGGATGTTTGAACGTGAAATCACGACCAGCAAATCGCGAAACAATCCGTTTTACGGGTGGCCGTTGAAAGGGAAGACCATCACTACCATGGTGGGCGGAAAGATTGTCTGGCATGAACAAAACGAACCGGCTAGAGTCTAACTCCTGACATCGATCAAATCTTGTCTCTTACAAAACCCATGAAAAAAATCATAATCTGTTTGCTCACCGGTTGGGTTGCATTGCAGGCCCTCCCCGCTGAAGGTGAGTGGTTGACCGACCTCCCCAAAGCACAGGCCAAAGCCAAAGCCGAAGCGAAAATGGTGCTGATGGACTTCACCGGCTCAGATTGGTGTCCGCCGTGCAAGGCGCTGCACAAAAATGTGCTGACCTCGCCGGAGTTTATCCAGTTTGCGAGGGCCAATCTGGTGCTGGTGGAGTTGGACTTCCCAAGGAGCAAACCGCAAAGCGACACTTTGAAAAAAGCCAATGAATCGTTGTCGCAACAATACGGCGTCGAAGGTTATCCCACCGTCATTGTGCTTGATGCGGAAGGAAAACAGTTGAGCAAGGAAGTAGGTTACGACGGTACGACGCCCAAAGATTACGTCGCCAAGTTGGAAAAACTAAAAAAGAAGTAACCGTTCAATTTACAGGGTTTGATCGAAAGCGTGGCTGGAGTCAGCCGCGCTTTTTTGCTGGTTAAAACCTTGACCGCACGGTTCACCTACTTAGCATCACGTGGCAGTTGGTGGTTGATGACATGAAGGCAATTCTGGCTTTGGAAGACGGCACCGTGTTTCACGGAACAGGTTTTGGCGCGCGTGCCTCGACCTGCGGCGAGGTTTGTTTCAATACTTCCATGACCGGGTATCAGGAGATTTTGACCGATCCATCTTACAAGGGACAAATCGTAACGATGACCTATCCGCTCATCGGNNCTGCAGGATGTGGAATCGTGGCGACCCCACGCGGCGGGTTTCGTCATTCGCGAACTGTCGCCAGTGGTCAGCAATTGGCGGGCGGACTGCGCCCTGGGAGATTACCTGGAGCAAAACGGCATTCCGGGAATTCAAGGGGTTGATACCCGCGCGCTCACCAAAAAACTCCGGGTGCGCGGCGCGCTCAACGGCTTTATCTCCACGGAGGAGATTTCTGAAGCGGAGGCGGTGGCTCAGGCCAAAAACTGGCCGGGTTTGTTGGGCGTGGATTACGTAAAGGAGGTCACACATCCCAAACCATTCTTGTGGGACGAGCAGGATGAACTGAGCGCCAGTTTCAATTTGGTTCGCGGCAATGCCGACGCCGACGCCCGCCAAGTTCGCGATCCTCTGCCGCCGGCGGATATTCCAATTGTGGCCTACGATTTCGGCATGAA
>PLJQ01000257.1 GCA_003140275.1 Limisphaerales bacterium | reverse complement strand
GTTGTATTTTGTCAGTTCAGGTTTGTAGTCGAACAGCTCGAGATGACTCGGCGCGCCGGCCATGAAAAGGAAAATGACGTTCCTGGCCTTCGGCGTGAAGTGTGGTTTTTTGGGCGCGAGTGGATTGGTCAGAGTTGGTTTGCCCGGCGCAGCCAGGAGGCTCCTGGCGAGCAGCGAGTTGAGCGCGATGGCGCCCAGGCCAACGCCGCACTCCTTGAAAAACCAGCGGCGCGTGACGAGCTTGCGGTGTTCGTTGAAGAAATGTTGGTGGTGGTTCATGGGTTATTCCTTNNTTTCATTTGTCAGTTATCGATCAAAGTTAAAAGCAGAACTTCAACCGGATGCTGACGACTGAATACCTTTGACTCTCATTCCTTCGTAATCGTTTCATCCAGATTCAACAGCACCCGCGACACGACGGTGTAAGCCGCCAACTGTGCGGGCGTCACACCCGGCGGAAGATGGGCGGGCTTTTCGTTTTTGCCGGTGGCCAGTTCAAAAGAGTTCACCCAACCTTCGGCGATGCGGGCTTGTTGACGTTCAAGCAGCACGAGGAGTTCCTTGCGCTCATCATTCGTCGGCGGGCGGCTGAGGCAACGGCGGAAGGCGTAGGTCACGCGGTCGGCATCGGTTTTGCCGCCGTGCTCCAACGCGCGGAACGCGAGTGCCTGGGCGCTCTCCATGAAAACGGTTTCATTCAGCGTGGTGAGCGCCTGGAGTGGCGTGTCCGACCGGGAGCGGCGGACGCACGAAAAGTCGCCGTTGGGCGCGTCGAAATTTGCCAACATCGGATACGGCACGGAGCGAAAACGGAACGTGTACAGCGCGCGGCGGTAACGATCCGGTCCGGTGGCCTCGTTCCAGGTTTTCGGACCGTAACTGTTGGGCCGCTCGTAAAGAAAACCGGGCGAGGGCGAATAAACACTCGGCCCGCCGAGTTCTGGATTCAGCAGACCGCTCGAGGCCAGCGCGATGTCGCGGACGATTTCGCCTTCGACGCGGAAACGCGGGCCACGCGCGAGCAAACGATTGAATTGGTCCTTCGCGTAAAGCTCCGGTGTGACCTTGCTGCTTTGTTTGTAGGTCGCTGAGTTTACGATGAGGCGGTGCATGTGTTTGATGCTCCAATCCGAATCCATGAACTCGCAGGCGAGCCAGTCAAGCAGTTCGGGATGCGACGGTGTTTCGCTTTGCATGCCAAAATCCTCCGGCGTGTTGACGATGCCGGTGCCGAAATATTCCTGCCACATCCGGTTCACGAACACGCGCGCAGTCGTGGGTGATTTTCGGTCAACGAGCCACCGGGCAAACGTGAGCCGGGAACGGTCGGCGTTCGCTGGCAGCGGGTGAAGATACGACGGAACCCCCGCCGTGACTTCCCCGGCCGGCTTGAGCCAGTCACCGCGCTTGAGGATGTGGGTCGCGCGGTTTTCGTCGCCCGGCCGGCGGTCGCGGCGCGCCACCAGCGTGAGGGTCGGCGCCCCTTCCGGCCATTGCTTCCACAACGCTTCGATTTTGTCGTTGGTTTCATTGAACGAGGGGACGGTGGTGCGCCAATAACTGAAGACCGTCGCGATCTGCGCCGGGGTTCTTTGGTCACCAGGAATTTTGAGAATCTCGCGAACGCCGTCGGGCAGCGGGTCGGCAACCACATTCGTGGCCCTCCGATCGCTGATGCGCCAGCGTCCGAGGTTGTGGTTTTGGTTGTCGTCCGAGTTGTCGCCGCCGTGGTTTTGCTCGAGTTGGAAGTTGAGCACCACACCATTGGTGAACCGAATCGGTTGCTCGGGAATGAAAACCGCTTTGCGCGCAACGTTGCGGCGGCCGGCACCGGCGTCGATGCCCCAGGCCGTCTCGGCCTTGCCATCAATGGCGAATTCGACCGGACCATAGGTTCGCTTGTCGCCGCCGTTGTGCTTCCGGTTTTCCGATTGAAACTCGGGTTCGAGCAGTTTCTCCGCATTTGCGAAGTCCGCCGTCGCCTTCACGAATTTGACCTCTGTTTTGTTGGTCGGGTTTTGCAAGTCCGCCGCCTCGACTTTGAACTCGCTCAATGCCGACATGCCTTTGATGGAGCGGCCCGGGCCGCCACAAGGGAGATTGGGATCGGGGAGTTGTTCAAAGCGGAACGCGCCGATGAAGGGAAGAGTATTCGTGCCGCGAAAATGGGCGGTCCAGGTGGTTGGCGCGTAGCTCGCGGCGCGGATCGAACCGTCGGGGTAGTAATAAAAACGCTCGCCATTGTCGCCGGTGTTGCGGTTTTCAACCACGACCCACTCCGGCTGATCATTTTTGACCGAGTCTTCCCATTTGGCCATGCGCGCTTCCCAACCGGGCGTCGCATGGCGCAAGCCCGCCTCCAGGTCGCGCATCTGGCGCAGCAGATCGGCGCGCCTCTGTTCCTCCTTGGGTGTGTAAGCAGTCATCGACGCTTCGTGGTCGTTGTTGATGAACGCGAAGAGGCGGTAATATTCCTCCTGCAAGAGCGGGTCGAACTTGTGATTGTGACACTGCGCGCACTGGATGGTGAGGCCGAGCACACTCTTGCCGATGCAGTCCATGCGGTCGAACATCCCGTCCATCCGAAACTGCTCCGGGTCCACGCCGCCCTCCTCGTTGAGCATGGAATTGCGGAGAAAACCGGTGGCCACGAGCTGGTCTTGCGTGGCATTGGGGAGGAGATCACCGGCGATTTGCTCGATGATGAACTGGTCATAGGGGAGATCGCGGTTGAAGGCGCTGATGACATAGTCACGGTAATTCCAGATGAACCGCGGTTTGTCTTTCTCGAAGCCGTCGGAATCCGCGTAACGCGCCGCATCCAGCCAGCGCCGCCCCCAGCGTTCGCCGTAATGGGGCGAAGTCAGCAAATATTCAACCAGTTGTTCGTAGGCATCCTTGGTGCGGTCGTTCAAGAACCGGTCCACTTCTTCAATCGTCGGTGGCAAGCCCGTCAAATCCAAACACAACCGCCGGATTAAAGTGACCTTGTCCGCTTCCGGTGAGGGCGGGAGCTTTTCCTTTTCCAATCGCGCCAGGACAAAATTATCGATCGGGTTTTTCACCCGGCGTTTGCCGGGTGCCGGTGGAACGGCCGGCCGCACCGGCGACTTGAAGGCCCAGTGTTTTTTTGGATCCTTCACCGCGATTGACGCACTATCCGGCCAGTTGGCGCCCTGGTCAATCCACGCCCGCAACAACCCGATCTGTTCGGGCGTAAGTCGATCTCCTTTGCGCGGCATGACCTGGTCCGGCTTGAGACCCGCCACGAACTGGATCAGCAAACTGTCCGCGCTTTTGCCCGGCACGATGGCGGGTCCGAGTTCGCCGCCCTTCAACGCCACTGATTTCGTGTCCAGCCGGAATTGCGCCTCCTGTTTTTTCCCGCCGTGGCAACCGTAACATCTGGTTTCAAAAATCGGGCGGATGTCTTGGACGAAATCGACCTGCCGGTTCGCCGCGGGCGGCAATGGTTTGACCTCCACCCCTGCCGCACGGGGTGAAACACAAACGAGCAGAAGCGCGCCCCAAGTCGAGAGGGTCAGAACATGGCCAGAAATTGCAGCCGCTGGCTTAAGGAGGCGAAACCATCGTCTGGAGGTTCGGGCCGGAAAGTCCGCCGCCTTGCTGCGGTGGCTGCCAACGACCGGCATTTTCGCACAGCGGTTTAGAGACGACGAAGTAACTTTGCCACTTAAAGGATTCATGGACTGCATGAATAACTAGCCCAAGCGCGCAACTATAGCAATTCTCAAAAATCATTTCCGAATGACAGGGGTGCAAAGGAGCACCGTAT
>PLJQ01000222.1 GCA_003140275.1 Limisphaerales bacterium | reverse complement strand
ACGGATTTCAATTTCGATTTCAACGTGTCGTTCACGCCCGAGCAGATCAAGCGCGGCACGGCCATTTATAATTACGCCAAACTCGACATGGAGATTGATGAGCGCGAGGGCGTCAGCGCGTTCTACCGCGACACGAACGGCGACATTTACCACACCTACTCGTCTTACGAGCGCGGGATTGACCTGATGAATACCACCTACAATTTCCTCGACCTGACCGCCAAAGGCCGCGACGAAAACCCCGACGCCACCCAGGATTGGGTGCGTTATCACGACAAATATGAAAGTTCCACTCGAAGCGCCTCCCAACAAAAGTGAAAGCAGCGAACCCGCGGGCGCATGGCGGTTGCAGGGCGAACGCCACGGCCGGCCGGTCGCGGATTGTTTGCGCAGGGATCGTTCGCCCATCGGAAACAAAATTCCATTATGAAAACGCTTGCACAAATCGGAGCGGTCTTGTCCTTCACCTTTTGTTTCATCGGAGGTCTATGGATTCTTTTCCATTGTAAGGATAAAGATGATGCGCTGTGGGTCGGCATGGGATTGTATTTTGTTGGCAAGGCGTTCTTCGTTGGGCCGATGCTTTGGTTGGCGGCGGAGAAATGCTGCCCAAAACCAGATGGTAAATGACCACGATACCTGACAAATGGATTCAACTTCTTCCATACCCGCCCCAGCTTCCACCTCCGACCTCGCCACGCGCCCCAAGGACGTCGCATTCGACTACCTCAAGACCACCCTGGTCCTGATGGTCGTTGCCCACCACAGTTGCCTCGCCTATACCACCTTCGCGCATTTTGACCCGGCACAGTATCTCACCCGTTCCACCGCACCGGTGGTCGATATTGCCCGCTGACAGTTCTTCGACTACGCCGAGAACTTCAACGACGTGTTCTTCATGTCTCTCATGTTTTTCATCTCGGGAGTCTTCGTTTGGCCATCGCTGCGGCGTTCCGGGGCTCTCGCCTTTTTACGCGGTCGGCTCCTCCGGCTCGGCGCCCCGTTCGCGGCCGGCGTTCTTCTGCTCATGCCGCTTGCCTACTACGCCTCCTGGCAGCTTACGGGGCTTGATGCGGGTTATCTCGCCTATTGGCGCCAGAACTTCACTCAAGCCTGGCCGCCTGGGCCGCTATGGTTCATCTGGCTTCTGCTGTTCTTCGACATTCTCGCGGCTGGCCTCTTCCTGGCATGGCCCCGCCGCCTCGGTGCCGTGGCGCTCACCTGGACCAAGCGCAAGCCGCTGGTCGCCGCTACGGCTATGTTTGGCCTCTGCGCTATCGTTTACCTGCCGGCGCTGAAGGCCTTTGAGTGGGCTTGGGGTTCGTTCTTCATACCGCCATTCTATTTCCAGCTTAGCCGTTTCGGTCTTTACTTGGCCTGGTTCGCTACCGGCGTGTGGCTTGGAAGCGACGATCTTGAGCGCGGCGTGCTAGCTCGGGACGCCGCCCTAGCGCGGCGATGGCCATGGTGGATCTGGGGCTGCTTCATCGCATACAATGTGCTTTCGTTCCTGCCGATGTGGCTCGCAGCGGCAGGAGCCCTCACTGCGTCTCAACGGGGCGCAATCTCGGCCATGCTTTGGGTGGTCAGTTGCGTCGCCAGTTGCTTTGGCTTTCTTGCCCTCTTTCGCGGTGCCGTCCGAACGCGGAGGCCCTGGATGGATTCGCTCACAAGATCGGCGTACGTTATCTACATAGTCCATTACCTGTACGTCCTCTGGTTGCAACGAGCGTTGATGGGCGTTAACGTCCATGCCAGTTTGAAATTCCTGGTCGTGTTTACAGGAGCGACGCTATTGAGTTGGCTAACTGCGCAATTCCTCCTAGGGTTTCCCTGGCTCCGGCGGGTGTTATAGGGTATCGGGTTGCCAAAGTGGAAATATGCTGTCCGTCTCGCCGAACAAGGCGGATGCACCGAACCCGGCGATAGCGTCTCCGTTCCATACTGGACATCACTGGCGCTGGGTCGCTGATCGTTTTCGTTCGCTGCCAGAGCGGAACATCTGAACGCTGCGCGAGCCGTTGAGACTCATCCGCCGCGGATCTTTCAAATTCAAAGACCTTGTAAAGTGACCTGTTCCTCTGACTTTTGGGATGCGATGGCACCGCATCACTCCAAGATCGAGAATCACTATCTCGATCTGCGGAGTCTCCGGCGCATCGTTCATGACATTCACCCACCCGCGTTGGTCGTGGGTGCCGGTGAGGGCCTGATCTTGGAAGCGCTGCGGAAGAATGGGTGTCGAGCGGATGGCGTCGATCTGAGTTCCGAAATGATCCGATACGCCCGGACCCGTCGTGGGCTTGCATTGGTCAAGGCTGACGCCAGCGCCATGCCTTTTGGGGACAGCACCTACGAAACGATCATTTATGCAACCGGGGTGGTTGATTTTATTGAGGATGAAGAACAGATCCGAGTGATCCTGAAAGAAGCCAGACGGATAGTACATCAGGCGGGAAATATATTCGTCGCGTTCTATCGATTCAGCGCTGTCTTGGAAGACTTTCTGGCCAGGCTGGGCTTGCTCAGGAACAACTTGTTTCGCTTCCGAGAGACGCTGGAGATTTACCGCCTGAATCCGTTTCAAACCATCGCCTGGGTGGCGAAGAGGGCGGAAGCAGGTTACTTCCGCGCTGCGATCTTAGCGCTTCGGTCGTGGGCGCTTTCCACGATGCCGGAAAAAACCGCCGCGTTCAATATGCAAAGAATATTCAGGAACAAGGATCATGCCGACTCACTGATCAACGCGGCCCCGGAGAGACAGCCTTACCGGAATGAACGTGAGGTAAGAAATTTGTTCAAACGCCTTGCGATTCCCATCAAGAAGCTTGAAGCAACCAGTAGTTGCCATATTGTGCAGATCTAACGGAGAAAGCATTCGGCGAAACCCCGAGTCGATGAACCGGGCAGCTAACACAATCAAATGCAGCAAACCTGCGATCCCGTCGCGGTTGCAGGGTGGACACCACGGGCGGTGGGTCGCGGATCGTTTGCGTTTCTGCGTGAACTCTGTGAACGAAAGCCAATGACTGCAACCGAAAGCTCCACGCCTCTCCGCCAGCAGCTCGATTACTACCGGGCGCGAGCTGCCGAGTATGACCAGTGGTGGTTACGGCAGGCACGTTACGACCGTGGCGCGGCTCTCAATGCCCAATGGTTCGCGGATGCCGCCGTTGTTTCGTCCGCTCTCTCCGCGTTCCGCCCGGCGGGTCGAGTGCTGGAGTTCGCTTGCGGCACCGGCATCTGGAGCGAGCAGTTACTCCCCTTCGCCTCGCACCTGACCGCGCTCGATGGTTCGCCCGAGATGCTTGCCATCATCGCCGCCCGACTCCGTTCGTGTACATCTGACAAGTACCCCCGGTTACTGATTCCAGAGA
>PLJQ01000453.1 GCA_003140275.1 Limisphaerales bacterium | reverse complement strand
AGTTTGAGGCGAAGTTCTGGGACGTCATCGGCCTGTATTTGAACCCGCCACAGAAGGCCTTGGTGCTGTGCTGCGATGAGAAGAGCCAGTGTCAGGCGCTGGAGCGCAGTCAACTATGGCGCCACCATCATCAACAACACCGTGACCAACTCACCGCCGACGGGAAATCTGTTCTTCCGTCTGACGCATCCCTGAAACGCGAAACGCTGGCAGCTACCTATCTGAACTCAGAAATCAGATGTGCGGCGTCAGGCGGATACGATATATCGGCAGTCCCCGCGACCATTGCGCCAGTCGGGATCGGAAGACGACGCGCGCATGGTTTGGAAACTTTTGAGTGTATCCAGGCCCGACAGTGGATTGCCGGGATCCAGTTGCGCAAAGACAGTTCTGCAAGACAACGTGAGGCTAAAGATGGACAAGTGGAGTCGGTTCAGGTGATTGATGGTTGTTTGTTCGGTAAATAAAAATGGTCAGCGACCGGATCTTTGCAGCGGATCCCAATACCGGGAATTGACGAGCGCCTGGACCGTTGCAGCGGCGGGATCCACCGGAGGGTTGATATTGGCACCCTTGCGCGCTTCGGCATGGCCATCGGTGAAGAGAGCGACTCCCACGCCGGCGTGCCGTAATGTCTCGACGCCCTGGTGGCTGTTCTTGGAGGAAAAAGGCCACCAACAATCCGAACTCCAACAAGCCGTGGAATTGATGTCTCCGGATGCCGGCATGCTGTCGCCAATCATGAAGGTATCGCTCGGATGCCAAATGGAACTTCGTTTGAAATCAGGCGCGGTGTCAAAATGCACCCCTCCCACCAACAGGGTGGTGGCCAGGAAAGGATGCAGTCCCAGAAAATAATTATTGTAGCCATACCCGACGAAATGAGGATCAAAATTCCAAGACCAGGTTATTCCCGCGTCACTCCGCTGTCTTTTGATGGCGGGACAATGGAAGAGATTGCTTTGCGAGGAGGTGTTCGCCATGGCGAGCAAGGTGGTGCCCCACCAGTTGGTCATGGATAGGGTAACGTTGTTGTTGTTGATATTTTGATTTCGGTGCGCGGGAAAAACTTCGTTGTAAGTGTCAGTGTAAATCTGCATCAAAATTGAAACTTGTCTGAGGTTGTTGAGGCAGGAAATCCGGTCGGCCTGGCTCCTGGCGCGGGCAAGGGCGGGCAACAACAGCGCGGCCAGGATGGCAACGATGGCTATGACCACCAGCAACTCAATCAGNNCTCGGCGATGATCTCCACCGCCTGAATCATCGCCTCATGGCCCGGCATGGATTTAAACCGCAGTTCAATGATGCCGTTTTGGGGCTGGAGGTTTTGAAATTCGCGCGTGTATGCACGGAATGTTCCCACTTCCTTTCGCACGTTCAGATTTTCAATCACCGTCCGGCCATTGATGAGCACGGTCGTGGGACGGGAAACCTGCTCCCACTTATCTCCTTCACGCTCGACCCACGGCGTTTCGGGCGTGTCCGCCCAATGCAAGCGCACCCTGTAAGTGCCGGGCGCGGTGGTGAGGTTCACCCAGAACTCCGGCGCATGAACCCCGTAGCGGTAGATTTCCTCATCGGGAGTGCCGCCGATATACTGGCTGCGACGATTATGCCACCAGCACCGCGCGACGGTGTCCACGTTGGCTCCCGCGCGAACGACAAACTCCGTGCCCGGTCGCCAGATGTTACCCTTCGAGTCGATGTAGTCCTCCCGTCCGGTGTAACCAAAGATCAGCCGTTGCGCGCCTTTCGGCCCGCCACCGGAACCGAAACCCGCATCTCCGGTCGCCGCGGAGTATTGGGCGGATTCGATTCCAATCTGAGCGCCACGCGCCAGAGGATTTTTCTCACCTCGCGCTACGATTTTCAATTCATGGAGTCCATTGGTCAGGCCATTCTTGAGAAAGATGGGTTGTTGATGCCGCGCCGTGGGATTCCAACACTCAACCAGCGTCGGCTGCTTCACACCGTCCACGAAGGCATCAGCCCAACCTCCAGCAGGGCCAACGACGCCCAGCAGTCGCACTTGATTGCCGACGAATCGGAAGGTCAGTGTCGCGTCCGGTCGATCCGCAGATCGGAATAAACCGCCCGGCGCGGCGTGGTCTTTTATCGTCGCCCATGTTCCTGTAAACACGAATGAAGCAGGGTCGGCAATTTGTTGTGGATCGTCTCCGACCACTTGTATGTTTCGGGAACCATCGTGCCGCACGCTGACAATCCAGTCGCCGTTAGACAATGGAGCAAGAGAGTAGCCGTTGGCGTCCAGAGTGGAGCGCTCTTTGAGCCGGTGGCCATCGGCCTGAATGGACCTGGGACGAAAGGTCAACCGCATGACTTCCTGCACGCCCGGCGGCGAATCAAAGGTGGTGTAAGCAACTCGGCCTTTTTCATAACGGACTTCCCGCACGACGGAAGAGGAACGGACAATGTGGTTTTCTCGGTTTGGAGCGAATTTTTCTGGAAGCCACGCAATGGCTTCCAGCACCTGACACAACGGCCACGGATGAGCCAGATTCGACCATTCGGCAGTCGCAACCTGGTCGCCAAACAAGCCGTCCTTCACGACGCCGTTGGGAAGGCTGTCGTAGGTCGCCATGAGCATCATACGCCGGCCAATTTCAGCAGCCCACTCGCTGTGGGCCAGCACGCCGTAACGAATCAGCGTCGGGCCGGCAGTGTATTGGTTGTAAGAGAGAGAAGTGCCGCAGCAAACGGAAGATTCTGGAAACGCCCAGGAACCTCCATACACGTCGCCGTAGGAATCCGGGGCGACGCAGTTGCGATTCCAAACCAGTGAAAGCATGTTTCGCAGGTCGTTCCGCCAGTTGGGATAGGCTTGGGGATACTTCATGAAATGGTCGGCGCACATTGAGACCATGCCGCACATCATGGGATTGTCCCAATCCCAATATGTCCGCCCCCACGTGTCATCAACCCACCAAGCGGGCAGCATTCGCTCGTTCAGGAAACGCCTGCCGGCGTCCCTGGCCTTAAGAATCGCGTTGGCTTGTCCCAAAAAATCGATTTGAATCAAGTCGTCGAGAAAATCAACAATGATGGAGGTGGTGCCGGTGAGCACATCGGACCATCCCACAACGGAAGGATCCACGTAACGGTTCCATGGTGAAATATCCGGATGTGTGATCTGGCACTTGGCGGCGAACACGTCGCCCCAATGTTTCGCCAGCTGAAGGTAGCGCGGATTTCCGGTGAGCTTGTAGGCGCGAAGCACTTCGATACCCACAATTGCACAGAGGTCGAGTTGATTGCGGCCAGCCGGATCGCATTTGCCATAGGCTTTTCCTCGGGTCGGCGTGCTGATGGGAAATAAAGGCCAGTCCGCCTTTTCATCGGTCAACCCGTAATCCAAAATATAATCGACCGCTCGAGGAATATAGACGAACGCGATCGGATCGCCGCTATATTGGTAGTAAGCTGTGAGTCCCTTTATGGTGCTCCAGGTGCGTTGAGCCAGATCTCCGCACATCCAATCGGTCGTCGGAGGAATCAGGATGGTGCCGTCGGGTTTGATGCTCCAGTGGGAATTGTAAATGAAGTCTGGCGCGGCCATCACCGCCTTTGGCTTGTCCACCCAGGGATAGCGTTTATAAACATTCACGGCCGTGTTTAGACGCTCATCCAACTGCCCGTTTAATCCATGATACCAGGGTGCGATTACGCCATAAGAATCCAATTCCGTGGGATGGGCGTAATAGGAAGGCAGATTGGTGGCAGCCTGCACGTTTATAAAAACCGCGACGGTGGCAAGTAGCACCCAAACACTCATCGAGAATGGAAATCCGGAATTTTTACGCAAAGACAAGTCGTCGATGTAATCTCAAATTGAGATATTTTCCATACCATCAGCACAGATCACTCCCGCCCATTTCGAATTCTCAAGGTCCAATCAAGCGGAAGAAATGGGTCCCGGCGCCGATTGGCAGGGTCACCATTACTGAGCTGCCATTTTGCACCTGCTGAGTGGAAACATTGGCCCAAGATGCCGGAGCCAGGTTTGTGGTGGATTGAATCTGGAACGTGGACTGCGCCGCCGGCCAATGGAGAACAATGTTCCCCGAACTTGCGCTGATTGACAACTGAGGCCGCGGAACGAACGCGCTAAAATCACCGGCCATGACCGTCTGGATTTGAGCCGGGGACAATGCGATATTGAAGACCGCCACGTCATCCAAGCTGCCATTCCAGGTGCGGTTGGCGGGTTGAGCCAGTTCAGAACCGATAAGAATCCCATCCTGGAAATCGAGGTATCCGCCGAGTGCAGCAGTGACGGGCTGGGAGGCTAAACCCCCGTTGGGGCCAGTGTTGCCGTTGCGGTAAACGGAGAGATTGGTGCCGTCATAAACTATCCCCCAATGTTCCCATTGATCCAGAAGCGGGGCGACCGCGGAACCGATGCCCCAGGCGACCTGCCATTGCCCATTGGCCCGCGCCCAGGTGTAAAGCTCCGCGTCGCCTGAGGCTCCGGATTCCAATTGGAACGCCATGCCGTCGTCGATCGTGAGTATCCGTCCGTAAGTCGCCACAAAGTCGCTGGTGCCATTCGAATCCTCATAGGCCCAGGCAGTAATGGTCCAGGGATTCGTGGCGGTCTGGCCAATCAGCAGCGAGCCATTGCTCGGAATTGCGACGTAGGCGTGATTGGTGCCGTCATTTGTGAAACGCAGAGCGCCGCCAAATCCTGTTTGTCCAGCCGCCCACGCCGGCACATTTCCATTTTCACCGGCGAGGACTCCATTATTTCCCAAGCCGGAAGAGTCCAGCGCATTGGTCCCGCTTCCTTCGTTAAACCGCCACAGGCCGACCAAGTTCGCCTTGAACACAAAAAGGGTGGCGCCCTGACTGGTTACCCCTCCCACGGAGTTGCTAACCACCACCGAATAAATCCCGGACTGGCCCAACTGAAGATTAGTCAATAGCAACGTGGCGTTGGTAGCGGTCGGGTTGCTGGCGCTTGACAACTTGTTGGTGCCGTTAAAATACCACTGATACTGGAACGGCGTCTGGCCATCCGGGCCAACACTGAAAGTGGTGGCCGATCCTTGTGGCACGGTCTGGTTTTGCGGCTGGCTGACAATGCCCGCAGGCCCACCGACGAATGACGAAAAATCACCCGACATCAACGTGGCGATTTGCGATTGGGTCAGAGCCCCGGCAAACACCGCCACGTCGTCCAACATCCCGTTCCAGGTAGTGCTGGCCGCTTGATCGAGTTCCGAGCCGATCAGAACGGCGCCGGTATAGCCCGGGAAAGCCAGAGACGAAGTCACCGGTGAGGAAGCGATGCCGCCCTGCGGCCCTTGATTCGCATTTCGGTAGATCGTCAGGTTGGTTCCGTCGTAAACCACCGCCCAATGAACCCATTGATCCAAAAGTGGTGCAACGGAAGATCCTACGCCCCACGCTAGCTGCCACGGAGCGTTGATCTCGCTCCAGGTGTACATCTGGGCGTCGCCGGATGCCCCGGACTCGAACTCGAAAGTGTTGCCGTCGTCGATGGTGAGTATCCGTCCATAACTCGCCACGAAATTGCTGGTGCCGTTCGAATTCTCATAGACCCAGGCAGTGATTGTCCAAGGATTCGTGGCTGTCTGGCCGATCATGAGTGAGGCGGCACCGGGAATATTTACATAAGCGTGGTCGGTGCCGTTATTCGTGAACTGGAGGGCACCGCCGAACCCTGCCTGCCCCGGGACACGCGCCGGAACATTGCCGTTCTCGCCCGTGAGTGTCCCGCCATTCCCCAGTCCTGACGAATCAAGAATATTAGTTCCGCTGCCCTCATCGAACCGCCACAATCCGACAACGGAAGTTGCTGCCGAGGCTGACGGTTCATGCAGGAGTGTGGCACAACAGACTGAAATCACTATAAAGAATCGAGTGGTCAGTCCGGGAGAAGAGGCTGTTTTCATAGGCGTTTTCGTGGATATTGTATAAGGTTGACAATGCGAAACATAGGCAAAAGATTGCCTCATGTCATTAAGGGTTCACATTTAGGAACAATGTCCTTGTTTCTACACAATTTTGCAATATGAAAATGCAATATACCATGGTCTTACTCGAAGAAGCTGGAAAACTTGGAGTGCAACGTTGCGCTCTACTTTATGAACTACAACTTTTGCCGGATTCATCATACTTTGCGGGTCACTCCGGCGATGGAAGCGGGTGTTACAGACCGCGTTTGGAGCTTGGAAGAAGTCGTGGATTAGATTGACTAGTATTCAAAATGATACAATACCAGCTACCGCGTGTGGGCGGACTTGCGACCGAACCCGCTTGGACTTCAGGAATACGCCATGACGGATATTTCCGCTTCCACGACTGGTGAGCCGCTGACCGACCGCATGGTCAACTTCAAAACAACCGTGGACGGATTTGATTATGAATTAATCCTGGCGCAAAGGGAAATCAGCGTTGGACGGCCCGCCTTCGCCAAACTGAGAATCACGACCGCCGATGGCAAGGGCTTCACCCAACTGGAGCCGATCATGGCGACCTTTGCTCATCTGGTCGGATTCAACGAAGACTATAAGACGGTGTTGCACAGGCATCCGAAGGGTCCTCCTGTTTTGGATGCGAGTGCGCGCGGTGGACCGGAACTTGAATTTCAGATTTATGCGTTGCGGTCCGGCTTCGTTCGACTTTTCGCCCAGGTTCAGATTGATGGGCGCTCACGCTTTGCTCCCTTTGGCATCCGAGTGGTCCCCTGAGCGGAATGTGCTCGTCAGTTGGGTTGCCTGGACTCACTTGAACCAACGCCTGTACGAGCACCGCAAAGNNCAGGCTCCCAACCGTGAAAGGCGAAATAAAAATTGTGGGCGGCAGAAACCTGCCGGCGCCAGACGTGCGTTTTGATCGCCTGCAACGGACGACTCACCAACTGCTCGGCTGTGGTGTCAGCCCCAAAGGTGTGTTTCGCTTCAAGACCTTCGAGGAATTCAACGCATGGAAAATGCAGACCTCCCTCCGCCGCGTCCGCCCCGGCAAATAGACCTGGTGCGCCTGTGCCGCGAGTTGAACGAGCGCGGTGCGCGTTACGTGGTGATTGGCGGAATGGCCATCAACCAGCCCGGCCTGGTGCGGGCGACGGAAGACATTGGTTTGCTCATCGAATCGTCCCGCGAAAACCAGGAACGCGTTCGTTCCGCCCTCGAAATGTTGCCGGATAAGGCCGTGCGCGAAGTGCTGCCGGATGATCTCGATAACTATCTTGTCGTGCGTGTGGCCGATGAAATCGTGGTGGACTTGATGTTGAAAGCCTGTGGCATCACCTACGAAGCAGCGGCTCCGGAAATCACGATCCGCACGCTGGAGGGAGTTCCCATTCCATTCGCTTCCGCGAAGCTGATGCTGCGTTTGAAGGAAACCCATCGCGAAAAGGTTGTATTGGACCGTATCCGCCTGACCAGCCACATTAGGTTTTCCGTTGACCGAACATTACGTTCAACTTTTATGGCGAGCCGATGCGATAGAAGCGTTGCGGATAGTTGGTGGCTTGCGTGTCCGTGAAGGGGAACTGGCCGGAGCCGACGGGCGATTCGCTGGCTAAACCGATTTGCGTCCAGTTGCTCAACGATTGGGNNGGGTGAGATTCGTGGTCGCCAGCACCGGGAAAATGGCGTCGGTGACGTTCGTGAAACCGAGCTGGACGGAACCGTTGCTGAGGCGCGTGATGGTTTTGATTTTTCCGGGACCAGCGGCGTAATAAACACCTTCCACCGCGCCGATGTCCGGCCCCAGCCCGACGGGACGCGGAAAACCGCGCTGGTCGGTGGTGAACGCCGTGACGCGTCCGGTGTCAATGGCGGGCGAGCCGGGCAGCGGCGGCATGGTTTGCGTCGGCCCGCCGTAGTTGCCCAGTGGGGCCAGGAGTGCGTTGGTGTCCACGAGATCGTTCCCGTAGTTGTAAGTGCCAAAGTAGCTTCTAATATTATTTCCGCTGAACGCCGTGTTGCTGCAGACGATGGAATTGGTGAGGTTGAGCGTTCCACCCCAGATCAAAATACCCCCGCCGCCTAAATCGGTATTGTTGGCGTCATTGCCGGTGATGGTGCAGTTGTTTACCGTCAGCATGCCCTGATCGGAAATTCCACCGCCACCGGCGGATCCTGAGCCGTTGCCTTGATTGCCAGTGATGGTGCAGTTATTCAGCGTTAACGTGCCATCATTATCAATCCCGCCGCCGGCATATTGCCCTCCGGCGTTAGCGTGATTGCCGATGACGGTGCAGTTGTTCAGCGTCAGAGTGCTGCCGTTGTAAATGCCGCCGCCGGCATAGCCGCCGTTGCCGTTGGTGATCGTCAATGAGTTCAACGTTACAATCCCGCCATTGTCCACTTGAAAAATGCGCGATTGGCCGTTGCCGTTGATTTGAATCCCGTTCGCCAGCGCCGAGCCGTCAATGGTCACATTGTTGCTCAATTCAATCTGGCCGTTGGTCAGCGTGATGGTCTGGCCGGAAAGGGTGTTCGCGAAGTTGATGGTGCTGGCACTCCCAAAAGCGTTTGCGTCCAGCGCCGCCTGACGCAGCGAGCCGGGACCGTTGTCGCGGTTGGTGGTCACAAGGAACGGTTGCCCCAGGGCCAGCACCTGGATCGCGTAGTTCCGTCCGCCGTCGTTGTATAACGGGTAAGTAGAACTCGGAACCGTGATGGTTGTTTCCACAACCGGCGGAGGGAGGTTCACCGCAATATAAACGGAGGAGGGTCCGCCGGTGCCGTTACTGAACGGAATCCCCCGGCCGTAGTGGGCGATAACATCGCCCACTTGCAGGCCGAACGGCGTGCCCGAAACCGCGAAAGTGTTGGTGCCGACGTTGCCCACGGTCAGGTATCCGGTCGCGAACACCACTTGATAGTTATTACCGCCCGTTGGTCGCAGCACATACAGCTTGAAACTCTCGCCGACACCGTTGAGTCCGCCCGAACCGCTGTTCTCGCCCCAGGTCAGGATGTTCTGGAGCACGCCCGGCTGGGCATTCGTGAAGTCCAACGTCAACTGGGAATTGGTGGGGCCGTTGTCGGAATTAAAAGTGCGATCGGAGAGGGCATCCCCTTGGAAAAACAAGTTCTGCGCCCACGCCGCCGGCGCAAGGGACAAAAGCAGAAGTGGAAGGAACAGAACCTGGAGTGTTTTCATAGGCGTGTTGAGTTGAATTTTATCGCGAACTAAATCGAACGAACCTTCCCGATCTCTTTTTGGAATCTAACCATTAACGCCGCCATTTGCCAAGCAAAACTGACCGGTTTTGGTCCCCGCCCAGGCTCGCGGCGTGAACTGCCGAATCTCGGTGATCAAGGCTGCTGGCAAGCGCGTGAACAAATCCTTCAGGTAATGAAAAGGGTTTATCGCGTGCCGACGACAACTGCCCAGCAAGGTGTAGATCACCGCGCTGCGTTCGCCGGCTTCGGGATGTCCAATGAACATCCAATTGCGTTTTCCAAGGGCACTTGGCCTTATACTGTTCTCAACGAGGTTATTATCAATTTCCAGAAAACCGTCGGTGATGAACTGCGTCAGTGCTTCCCAGCGCTTTAGCGTGTAATCAATCGCGCGCCCCAGCAACCCCTGGGGCAAGGTTTTTCTCCGGATCAGTTCCATGGCGCGGTGCAGCCGATTCAATAACGGTTGGGATTGCCATGCCCGCATCGCCGCACGCAGCGCAGGTCCAGCCTTTTGTGCGCGCAGTTTCTTTTCCACCGCGTAAAGCTGTCCAATCTGGCCCACAAACCATGCCGCCAACTTCGTCTCGGCCAACGCTTCGTGGAAGCCTCTCCGAACGTGCGCCCAGCAACCAACCAGAGTCAAATCACTCCGTTGCTTGGCCAAAGATTCGTATGCCCCATAGCCATCGGTCTGAAGTTTGCCCCGGAAGTTTTTCAGAAATTCTTCCGGCCCTGCCCGCGCCCGGCTCACTCGCCATTCAAACAGCACATCGCTCTTGGGCCGGTTGTAAACCCAAAGATAGCCTTGCTGGCTTTTGCCTTTCACATCCGGGTCCAAATATCAGATCGGTGTCTCGTCGGCTTGCAGGTAGTTGCCAGCCAGCAAATCTTCCCGGATCGCACGATAAACAGGTTTCAACAACTCGGCGGCTTGTTCCACCCAACAGCCCCTCGTCTTGCGGCTCAGTTCTACCCCAAACTGTTGGCGGAACATCTTCTCCTGCCGGTAGAGCGGTTGATGATATTCATATTTGCTGACCAAAATCTGTTCCAGCAAGCCCGGCCCCACCATGCCTTGTTCAATCGGTTGGGGGGTGGCAGTGGGGCCAACGCAAACCTTTCCTGCTTTACGTAACGCGGACGTATGAAAACTCGTTTGATGATTTTGGGTGCTACCCAGTCCAGTTGGCTGGTGCGTTCTTCGCTGATCTTTTTCCAGCCATCGGGCTGCGCCTGGACTTCCGCCGGCTCGATCACTATCTCCTGTGTCTCCAACTTATCTTCGACCAACATCCGCCGAACCGGATGTGCAGTGCCGTTGCGTGTAGCAGTCGTGGTCTTGGTCTCTGGCGTTGGCAACGTGATGACGTTGGGCAAGCCTTGCAGCAGAAGTTCCAGTTGGTATTTGTCCAAACCTTCATTGCGCTGACCGCCGAAGTAATGACGGATATATTGGTCGAGCTTCTGGCGTAATAACCGGTTCTCCGCCTCCAACGCGACGACACGCGCACTCAGTTCCTCAACCCTTTTAAGCAGCGCCGTGTTGGTCACGTTACTCTGACGCAAACACAAAATATTTGTTCAATCGTGTCGAAACTTTTTTCTCAGCGCCGATACCAATCCTTTTTCGACCGCACTTCCAACCCGTGAATCAACGCGCTGAACTCCTCGCCCCGTAAATCTATCTGGCCATTTTCACTCACCGGCCAGGTAAAGCATCCCTGTTCTAATCGCTTGGCACAAACCCATAAACCCGACCCATCCCAGTAAAGCACTTTGATCCGGTTCCGCCGCCCATTAGTAAACACGAACAGGTGGCCGGACAATGGATCGCCTTTACGCTGCTCGACGACCAGACTGTAAAGCCGGTTGAAACTGCCGCGCAAATCAACGGGCGTGGTGGCGACCAGCACCCGCGTTGCGCTGATGACACTCAGCATGGCAGTGCCCGCAACAGTTCGGGCAAGGACTGGACATCCGAACCGTTTTGCAGCCGCACGATCCAACCTTGCGGACTGACGACTTCAACCGGCCAGCGTGAGGCTGGGTTGGGCAGCCTCACTTCTTGAAACTTTACCTTTGCGGGAACTGCTGCGCGTTCCAATCGCAACCATTTGCTCAAGGTGGACAGCCCGACGCCGTGCTGGGTGGCAAATTCGGATTGGGTAAATTGGCTTTGTTGGAATTTTGCCAACAAGCGTTGCTGCTGCTTATGAGTCCTCCGCCTCCGCACAGAACCTGTTTTAGGTGTATCCATCCCAATATAATCTCACGGTCAGTCGCCGGAAACTAGACGTGGATCGTCAGCCGCATACATTGGACCGGCAGTTTCTGGAGCAGAAACTTCGCGAATCGAAAGCTTGAGCTTCAAAGCACCTGGTTTGACTTTGCGGGAACGCGGGCGTGATATTCCGGGCATGAACGAGCGCGTTGAATTCAACCCCCGCGTCTGTTGGGGGGGGGCAACCGGTCATCAGCGGCACCCGCATTCCGGTGAAAGGCGGGGTTTTCGCGGATGGCAAACTATTGGCTGAACCGATAAAACCTTTGATTCAGTCAGAACGAAGGAGTTAAATCTGCCTGAAGATTCTCGTAAAATGAAACGCGCAAACCAGTCGCTGTTTTGCGGTGTTGCGGGGGAACTGAAGTAAACGGTCACGAAAAATGGAATGATTATGTCAACCATGAATACAGTTGGTTTTAAGAAGATTCAAACTGGAATCAGCGCCGGTTGTCTGTTGCTGGCTTTGACGTTGCGGGTGCAGGCCGCACCGCTGACGGCGGGCGAGCCGATCCTACTACCCGGGACACAGGCCGGCTTTGATTTCATCCGCCTTGATACCGCTGCGAACCGCCTGCTGCTGGGACACGCGGGCAATAAATCATTCGACGTCTTTGATCTCAAGACCCGCAAGGTGCTGAAAGTCGTTCCCACCAGCACGGCCCAGGACGCGACGGTGGACGTGAAGCGCGGCTGCTATTACGTCAGCGGCAATGATCCTGCCCGCATGGTCATCGTGGATTCCACCACGCTGGAAGTGACCGGCGAAGTGTCCGTGCCGGCGAACACCGATTTGATTGCCTTCAATCCCATGACCGGCCTGGTCTATGAATGCAATGACACCGCCGGCGAAATCTGGGTGATTGACCCGGCCACCAAAAAAATCGTCACCACCATCAAGGTGGATGGCAGCGGCGTGGAAGACCTGGCGTTTGACGCGGAATACAAACACTTATATCAGGCGGTAAAAGGAAAAAACACCGTCGCGGTGATTGACCCGGCCAGTAACAAAGTTTTGGAAACCTGGCCTTGCGCACCGGATAAAGGGCCGCATGGCATCGCCATCGTACCTGAAAGCAACGGCCTGCTCGTGGCTTGCGCCGGCAAGTTGGTGTTGTTCGACCGTTCCAGTGGAAAGGTTGTGGCGACGGCGGCCACCGGAGATCGGGTTGATGAAATGACTTATGACTCCGGCTTGCATATTGCCTATTGCGCGAGCCGTCAGGGTAAAATTTCCGTCGTGGCAGTTGGCGCCGACAAATTGACCGCGCTCGGTGATGTGCCGGATGAAACGGGAACCGGAGACATCGTCGTTGACCCGAAGACCCACACGGTTTGGATCGCCTACAAAAAGGGCGGCCAATGTTTCGTCCAACCCTTCACGGTGACCCGGTAACCGGAAGTAAATTAGTTTATCAAAGGACGACTTTTGTCGTCTCATGACCTGTGCAACGCTTTCTAAAGACCCCCCTCCTAGCGATTCTCATCGTCATTCTGGCTGGCGCAGCCGGAGACTGGTGGTGGCACGCGGGGAATCATTCCCAATTGTCATTTCGCACGGCGGTGGTGAAGCGAGGCGACGTGGCAGCGACCATCAGCGCCAGCGGAACCGTTGAGCCGGAGGAAGTCGTGGATGTCGGCGCCCAGGTCGCCGGGCTCATCAAGACTTTCGGCACCGACATCAATGGCAGGACGATTGACTACGGCTCGGTGATCGAGGAAGGCGCCGTGCTGGCGAAAATTGACGAGTCGGTTTATGCCGCCGACCTCGCCGTGGCCAGCGCACAAATGGAACAGGACAAAGCCGGTGTATTGAGCGCGGTTGCGAATCTCGATCAGATGAAGGCGAAACTCATCCAAGCCGACGCCGAGTGGAAACGATCTCAGGAATTGAACAATTCCAAACTGCTGGCGCGCGTTGACTATGACACTGCGCAAGCTAATTTCGAAGTGGCCAGGGCCAATGTTGCCGTGGCTGAAGCCGCGGTCGCCCAGGCGAAAGCCGCCACGGTGCAAGCCAGGGCTGGTTTTGCTAAGGCGCAACGGAATCTGGATTTCTGCATCATCAAGTCGCCGGTCAAAGGCGTCATCATTGACCGGCGCGTGAACATTGGCCAGACCGTGGTGGCCAGTTTCAACACCCCGAGTCTTTTCCTGATCGCGAAGGATTTGACCCGGATGCAAATCTGGGTGGCGGTGAACGAGGCGGATGTCGGCCGGATTATTCCCGGCGCACCGGTGACCTACACCTGCGACGCTTTTCCAGGCCGGCAGTTCGAGGGCGCGGTCGGCAAGGTGCGCCTCAACGCGACCATGACGCAAAATGTCGTCATGTACACCGTCGAAGTGAACACGGAAAACCCGGACAAGGTATTGCTGCCCTACTTGACGGCCAACGTGCGCTTCGTGACTCGAAAAGAATCCAACGTGCTATTGGTGCCCAACGCGGCGTTGCGCTGGTCTCCGTCCGCGCCGGCGCAAATCTCACCGGATATGCGCTCTCAGAATCAAGTGGATCCGTCAGCCGGTGATTCGGCCGGCGATTCCAAATCGCCAAAGCAAAACCAAGGCACCAAGGAACGCCCGGGGACCCTTTGGTTGAAAGAGGGTGAATATGTCCGGCCCTTGGGGGTGAAGGTCGGGACTTCGGACGGCGCGAACACCGCAGTGACGGCCGATAATTTGCAAGCGGGACAGGAAGTGGTCACCGGTGAAACGTCCGCAAATTCCCAGACCGCCACCCAGAATCCGTTCGTGCCGCAAATCATCAGGCGGCGCTGAACGGCACCTGCAATGTCGTTAACAATGCCATCGGGAAGGACCTCCGAACATGGAACTCATCAGGCTCGAAAACGTCCATAAAATCTACCATCGTGGCGAACTGGAGATTCCCGTTCTGCAAGGCGTTTCGCTGAAGATTGACCGGGGCGAGATGATTGCGCTGGTGGGGGTCAGCGGGTCGGGCAAAAGCACGTTGATGAATATCGTGGGCTGTCTGGACCGGCCCACGTCGGGAAAATACTGGCTGGACGGGCAGGACATCTCCTCCATCACCGCCGAACAGCGGGCGGTGGTAAGAAACCTAAAAATCGGGTTCGTTTTCCAAAACTTCAACCTGCTGCCCCGGACGAGCGCGCTGCAAAACGTATTGCTGCCGCTCAACTACACGGGGGCACACCTTTCCGACAAGGAGTGCCGCGACCGCGCCGAAGCGGTGTTGCGGCTCGTGGGACTGGGCGATCGGATGGACCACGAACCCTCGCAGCTTTCCGGGGGCCAGCAGCAACGCGTTGCGATTGCCCGGGCGCTCATCAACCGGCCCCCCGTGTTATTCGCGGATGAACCGACCGGAAATCTGGATTCCCGCACGAGCGAGGACGTCTTGAAGATGTTTCAGCAGCTCAATGAGGAGGCAGGCATCACCATCATCATCGTCACTCATGACGAGAACGTTGCGCGGCACACCCAACGCGTCATTCGCATCAAGGATGGCATGATTGTCGAGGAAGGTTCACCGCAAAACAGCCTCCGCTCAGAGCCGCTGAAGACGGTCAAGGCGGGCGGGCCGTTGCCCGTCGGTCGTGAAACCAGCGGGTCTATGATCCAGGCTGGCTGGCGAATCCTTCGATTGGCTTCGCACGCGTTGCGCCGGAATGTCATGCGGTCCTTGTTGACCTGTCTGGGAATCATCATTGGCATCGCGGCGGTCATTGCGATGATGGAAATAGGCCGGGGTTCTTCCTATTCAATCGAACAAACCATTGCCAGCCTGGGTGCCAATGTGATCCAGATGGATCCGACCGATAGCGTGGTGGGTGGCGTGAGTTCAGGCGGCGGCGGACGCGTGACCCTCACGCCGGCGGATGCGGACGCCATCCGCGCCGAATGCAGCGCGGTCAAGTGGGTGGCGCCCAGCGTGGATTGCCGGGCGCAAATTATTTACGGCAACCATAATTGGAATCCGGACCGCGTTCTTGGCACGACGCCGGATTTTCTGACCATCCGCAAATGGGATTTATCCGAAGGCAATCTGTTCACCGAGGACGATGTCCGCGGCACCGCCGCAGTCTGTGTCATTGGGCAAACCATCGTCCGCCAGTTGTTCGACCATGAGTCGCCCCTCGGCAGGGAAATCCGGATCAAAAATGTGGGAATGAAAGTCGTGGGCGTCCTCAGCCGCAAGGGGGCGAACATGATGGGCAGGGATCAGGACGACGTGATCATTGCGCCTTGGACCACGGTTAAATTTCGAGTGACGGGGGTCCGGCAATCCGCCCCGACCGGCGGGGGTTCTTCGTCGTCCGCCCAGATCAATACGCTCAGTCAAGTCTATCCCAATCAATCGGTGCAGCTTTTTCCACAGCAGTCCTCGATTCAGGCGGCCGATCTGCCGCAGATGACACGGTTCACCGACCTTGACGACGTTTGGATCTCGGCGGCCACCCCGCAGGCCATCCCGTTGGCCATCCGCCAGATCACCAGCCTGATGCGCGACCGGCATCATATCCGGCCGGGTGCGCCGGATGACTTCAAGATTCGTGACTTGACCGAGCTCTCGCAGGCGCTGGCCTCCACCAGTCACGTGTTGACCAACCTGCTGCTGGTGGTGGCGCTGATTTCGCTGGTCGTCGGCGGTGTCGGAATCATGAACATCATGCTNNATGCTGGTGTCGGTGACCGAGCGGACGCGGGAGATCGGATTACGCATGGCCGTCGGGGCGCGAGCGAAGGATATCCTGCGGCAATTTCTCGTCGAGGCCGTGGTGCTTTGTCTGGCTGGAGGCATTGTTGGAATCTTGCTCGGCCGCGGGTCATCCGTTGCCATCACCGCGCTGCTGCACTGGCCAACGATTCCGTCGCTGCCCGCGATCATCGCTGCGGTCGCAGTCTCAGTAACAGTCGGAATCGTTTTTGGTTATTATCCTGCTTGGAAAGCTTCTCGACTCGACCCGATTGAGGCGCTTCGGTATGAATAAAGGGAGACGGGAAATTTTCAAACGCGTGCGCAGATACTTTTTCCTCTCCTGGGGGAGAGGATCAACCTGCCCGCCGATTGGCAGGCGGGGGTGAGGGCGAGTCAAAAACGACCCTCATTGTTGAGCCTTTGCAGGAAGCCGGTTTGAGGAACGCTCGTCCTCACCCCGGCC
>PLJQ01000089.1 GCA_003140275.1 Limisphaerales bacterium | reverse complement strand
CCGCTGGTCGGCTCGATGATGACCGTGTCCTGCTTGAGCACGCCGCGCCGCTCGGCATCTTCGATCATCGACATGCCGATACGGTCCTTGACGCTGCCGAGCGGGTTGAAGAATTCACACTTCAATAAAATGGTGGCGGGTGCGCCGTCAATGACCCGGTTTAGTTTGACGAGCGGCGTGCGCCCAACGGTCTCGATGATATTGTTGTAGATGCGACCCATAAAAGTTTTAAGCTGCCTGTGTTTGGATTTGGCTCATGCGTGACGGGGCAAATGTTGGCAAAAAGCGCTTCGAGGGCAAGTCTTTTTTGCGGCGGTCGAAAGTTGCGGATTTGGTAAGGCTTTCAATCCGGTGAAGTGAAAGAACCTCGGAGGCTCAACCCCCGGCTTCCAACGTCGAAGGAGTCGCCAATGGCGCGCCGGTTCAATATTGCAGGTTCGACCTTGCTCCGTTGAAACAAAAAGTCCCCGCCCGACCTCGCGGTCAGGCAGGGACCAAATGGGGGATGGGAGTTCGCCACGCTCTCTTTCCCGCGCTGACATTTGGCACCAAATTGGCTGCCAGCTTCCCGACGCCATTCTCCACGGCAAGCGGAGTCTTCGGCCTCATAGCAGGGCCGTCCTGAGCCTTGCGGTCACAGAATTTCGAGTGAGGCCTCTTAGCTCGCTTCAACTGGCGTTTGCGGACGCCAGCCTACGAACCAGGTAAAGACACGTTTGTAATTGCAGCTCCGCGTCTTTACCAGTTGCGCCGGGTCGGCCACCGCTTTTGACGGTGCGTTGGCCCGGTGCCACGGGTCTGACCTCTTACCTCTCAGGTTGCCTTTCGCTCACAAGCCAGCGGTGTCGTTTGTAACATCGCCGACGTTTCAGAAGCTTAACGGGCCTTGCCAGACCCCGTTTACTTCCCGGCGCGAACGCTCACTTTGTCCCGCCTTTCAGCGTCTTTCGTTTGGCGGATTTTCCTTGCGGAAACCGCCAGAGTCGCCCGCTCCGTGCTGATGCACAGTAGCAACCATTTACCCTCCGGGTAACTGCGATTCACTCAAGCCTGAAACCAGCCTGAGCTACTTGACTCGACTCGGAACGGTTTCTAATCGTCCCTTGCCGCTCAGTTCCTGTTTCGCGTAACTGACGACGCGCGAACGCCGCCAGAGGAACTGGTGAATCCTGCCTCCGCCAACGAATCTCACGATCCGTCTTAAGAGGGGTTAAGCCAACCAGCCTGACCCAACCTTTCCCCAGTCACCTGGGATTATCCCTGAGAGGTCCGGCTGCTTACGTGTCATGTGTGTCATCGACCTTCTCAGTTCTTTCAATGAACTGTAAATAATCTAACAAATTCTTCGGCGCCGACAACGAATTCTTATGCACATCTTATTGACTGAAATACGCCGGTGAACAAACCGTGAACAAGTCGAACCGGCCAATGGATTCAGGGTTCTCCCGCTGTTTTCGCCAAAACCATTCACGGCCGGTGAGTGTTGAAAACCGGATCGTGTGAACAAGTTTTGAAATAGAAAGGCGGGGATGATTGCGCGGTTAAATTCCTGCGGCCGCGTCGTCACAAAAAAAGACCACCGGTTAAGGTGGTCCACGTTGATGCGAACGGACGCATCAGGTTTTGACCGGCTTGGCTTTCAGTGTTTCCTTTTTCCGCTTGAGATAAGCCGCCCTACGTTTCCGCTTTACAACTTTATTAGATTGCTTGCCCATAAGTATCTTTACATTGCCAACACGTTGAGTTTGTGTAGCGCAACTATGATTATTCGCCCAGGCCATTTCAACACCTATCTGCTGCTGGCGCTTTGCCTGGCGTTTGCGGGCGGCTGCCAGACCGCCGAGAGCAAGCGTAAGAAGGAACGCTGCACGTTGCGGCTGCACCTGGAAGTGAATCGAGACGGCACCGACCGCAATGAGCCGGTCCCGATCTACCGCGCAAAGCCAATGCAGGTGAACGTGAAAAAAAAGCCCTTTTTGGATGAAGGACATGTTGTCAAAGCCGCGGTCATCGATGATCTGGGTTCATTCGTCCTTCAAATTCAATTTGATCGTGAGGGTACGTTGTTGCTCGAACAATACACCACGGCCAATCGAGGGCAGCGCGTCGCGATTTTCAGTCAATTTGGAGAAGGCCGCTGGCTCGCCGCGCCGGTGATCTCTCATCGCATTGCCGACGGGTTGTTCACCTTCACGCCCGACGCCACCCGCGAGGAAGCGGAAAAAATTGTTCTCGGGGTGAACAACGTCGCCCGGGAAGTAATAAAACGTTCCAAATGATGAGTCTGGCTGCCTGCCGTTGGAAACGCTTCCTGGGTCTTGCGCTACCGGCCCTCGCCGACGCTTGCATTCAAGCGCAAACGTTTCAATTGCCCACCGCCAACCGCGCGCTCTTTGAAAAAGGCGGTGAAGAAAGATTCTTTGTGGGCACCACCGGTAAATCGTGGACCAGCGGCACGTTTGGTTGCGTCCGCTCCGAAGGCTCGCAGTTTCACGAAGGACTCGACATCCGCTGCCTCCAGCGCGACAAACGCGGCGAGCCGACCGATCCGGTCATGGCCACCACCGACGGCACGGTCGCCTACCTCAACTCAAAACCGTCGCTTTCCAATTTCGGAAATTACATCGTGCTGCGGCACCAGATTAACGGCCTGGAAATTTATTCCACTTACGCCCATCTGCGCAGCATTCGCGAGGGTTTGAAAATCGGTCAACCGGTGAACGCCGGCGAAACCATTGCCATCATGGGACGGACCAGCAACACGCACGAAGGCATTTCCAAGGAACGCGCGCACGTTCACTTCGAGCTGGACCTGTTTATCAACGATCGCTTTGCGAGCTGGTATAAGAAAGCCTTTCCGGGCCAGCGCAACGATCATGGTGATTGGAACGGTCACAACCTGGTGGGCCTCGACTCGCGATTGATTCTTCTGGCTCAACAATCCGAAGGGAAAAGATTCAGCGCGCTTGACGTTATCCGCCATCAGACTGAACTCTGCCGGGTCTTCGTGCGGGCAACAAATTTTCCCTGGTTGAAGCGTTACAGCGCGTTGGTTGGCCGCAATCCGGTTGCCGAAAAAGAGGGCGTTGCCGGCTACGAAGTTGCACTTAACTTTAACGGGCTGGCTTTTGAACTTGTTCCACGCGCGGCTTCGGAGATCAAGGGCAAGGGCAGGTTTCAAATCCTCTCGGTGAATGAAGCCGAACACCAGAAGAATCGTTGTGGACACCTGGTCACCAAGAAAGCCAGTCGTTGGGAATTGACCAACCAGGGAATTCATCTCTTGGAACTGTTGACGTACCAGTAGCGCTCGGCCAGGCAAAATCGTTGTGGTGGATTTCGGCCATGCCGGTATGGTAGCGTTTGGTTGGCGGATCAAGGTCAACCGAAATGAAACAGCCTTTGGATGATTTGGGGTTGATGGGTTTGGTGATTGCCCCGGCCATTCGCCTGAACGACGGACGGCACCGGCGGAGCGGCTTTACCTTGATCGAACTGCTGGTGGTCATCGCGATCATCGCCATTCTGGCGGCGCTGCTGCTGCCGGCACTGGCCAAGGCCAGGGAAAAGGCCTTGAGCATTGCCTGCCTGAACAACGTGAAACAACTGGAGGTCTGCTGGCATTTGTATGCGTTGGATAACAACGACATCCTGCCCCCGAACAACTCCATTGCGGTTATCGCGGGCGGCGCGCCGGTGGCCGCGGTGACCTGGTGCAGCAACTACGTTTATGATGTTGACCCGGCTGGCATCGTAAACTGCCTCCTTTTCCCTTACAACAATTCGCTGGCGATCTACCATTGCCCGGCCGACCACTCCACCATCACAACCCTCGGCGGCGTCAAGCTTGCCCAGTTCCACTGGCGGAGTTACAACATGAGCCTTTGCATCAACGGCGAGCCCGGGTTCGACCCGTATTCCTGGGCCACCCCGACCTTCAAGAAATTCACCGAGATCAGGAATCCGCAGCCCACCAGGCTCTTTGTCTTTCTCGACGTGCATGAGGATGAAATCTACGACTGCACATTCGGCATGCCGCCGCTGCAATTCTGGGGCGACGAACGGGTCTGGTGGGACATTCCCGCCAGCCGCCACTCCAAGGGTTGCAATCTCTCTTTCGCTGACGGTCACGCCGAGCATTGGAAGTGGCGCGTGCCCAAAACGTATCAGGGCAGTCTGCCGCAACCGGTCCCCGCCGAGGAACTGCCCGACTACCGGCGCATGCAGGACGGCTACCTTCAGCAATGGCCCTGACCTGCCTAGCGTCTGGAATTCAGCCGGCGTGCTTTTCCCGCTTGCGATCCCCTGCCCTCGCCGCTATTTCTCTCCGGTCGTTTTATGAACTATAAAATTTCGCGCCGCGCCGCTGCTCTTGCCCCGTCGCTCACGCTGGCCATTGATTCCAAGGCCAAACAGATGAAAGCGGACGGCATCGACGTCGTTGGCTTTGGCGCAGGTGAACCGGATTTCGACACGCCCCAACACATCAAGGACGCCTGCGCCAAGGCGCTCGCCGATGGTTTTACCAAATACACCCCTGCCGCCGGCATCCCGGAACTCCGCCAGGCCATCGCCGACAAATTCAAACGCGAGAACGGCCTCACCTACAAGCCATCGCAAATCATTGTCTCCTGCGGCGGGAAACATTCCTGCTGCAACGTCATCCTCGCCACCTGCG
>PLJQ01000488.1 GCA_003140275.1 Limisphaerales bacterium | reverse complement strand
CAGACCCAGTAGCGGAAGTCGGGTTAGAAATGAAGGAAGAGATATGGCAATCGTTCACGCCCACGCGGAGCGCTTTGTAAACCTGCCCGGCTTTCCCTACGCGCCGCACTTCGTGGAACTCGACGGGTTGCGGGTTCATTACGTGGACGAGGGGCGGGGCGAAATCCTCCTCTGCCTGCATGGCGAGCCGACTTGGGCCTATCTGTATCGTAAACTGATTCCTCCTTTTGTTACAGCGGGTAATCGCGTCGTGGCGCCGGACTTTATTGGCTTTGGCCGTTCAGACAAATTCACTGAGATTGAGGAATACAGCTTTAAGCTTCACTACCAGACCCTCGAATCGTTGATTGAAAGACTGGACTTGCAGAAAATCACTTTAGTTTGCCAGGACTGGGGCGGATTGATCGGGTTGACCGTGGCGGCGAATCATCCCGACCGTTTCGCGCGATTGGTCATCATGAACACCGGACTGCCAATCGGCGAAGAAAAGATGTCGGACGGCTTCATGGCGTGGCGAAGCTTCGCGCTGCGCACACCTGAGTTGGTGGCCAGCATGGTGGTGCGCAACGCCTGCGAGACAGGGAAGAATCTTCCGCCTGAAGTTCTGGCTGCGTACGACGCGCCCTTCCCGGANNACAACCACAAAGCGGGCAGGCATGCTTTCCCGCGCCTCGTCCCGATTTCACCCGACATGGGCGGTGTGGCGGAGATGAAGGAAGCGCGGCGGCGGCTCGCCATCTGGAACAAACCGGCGCTGGTGATGTTCTCTGACGCGACCCGGTCACGCGCGGCGGAGATCGTTTCTTCCGGCGACTGATTCCAACCGCCCGGGAACAACCGGAAATCATCATCCACGACGCCGGTCATTTTCTGTAAGAGGACAAGGGCGAGGGAATTGCCCGGCACATTTTGGACTTTATCAGCCGAACTCCGATCGAAAGTTAACCCGTCGAAAAATGATTGCTCAATCCTTGCGGATTTAGAATAAAAGAGGGGTGAAAACAAATTTCCTCTTCCTGGTTCTTCTTCCGCTGTTTATCCTAATGCTAAGCGCGGAAGTCTCTCTCGCCGCAGAACTCAAGGCAGCAGCGGCACGAACAGACATCACGCCCCCGCTCAAGCAGGCGATGTGGGGATATTCCGACCGCAAGAGCGGGGCCACCGGTGTCCTCGATCCGCTCTTTGCGCGGATTCTGGTGCTGGACGATGGCAGCAATCGAATCGCCCTCGTCACGCTGGATTTGGGTCGGTCGTTCGGCCCGCCGTTCATGGATTCCGTGCGCCAACGAGTCAAAAACTCCGCCGGTGTGCAGCAGGTTTTTTTCCTGGCGTCGCACACCCACTCCGGGCCGGTCATCGACGACAGCTATCCGGAAGGAAAAATTCCGCCGTGGGAAACGGAGGCGAAGGACAAAATAACGAAAGCCATCGAAGAAGCCGGCGGTCGTCTTGTCGCCGCCCGAATCGGGACGGGTTACGGGGAGACGTTCATCGGACATAATCGTCGTTACGTCCAGGCGGACGGAACAGTGAAGATGCTTTGGCGCAACGCGACCAAGATCCCGACCAGCCCTGTCGATCCAACGGTCGGCATTATTCGTGTGGACGACACATCGGGAAAACCATTGGCAATCCTGGTAAACTATTCCTGTCATCCCGTGGTTTTTGGCCCGGATAACCTGCGTTATTCAGCCGATTATCCCGGTGCCATGGCCAGGCATGTCGAAGAAAATTTCGACAAGTCTCCTATTTGTTTTTTTCTTCAAGCCGCGCCCGGCGACATCAATCCTTACTTCGACAAAACGCCGCTCAACGAAGACGCCGACCGCCTGATGAAGGAAACCGGCGAGCAACTTGGCCATGAAGCCGTGCGCGTCGCCCGCAGTATCACCACCCAATCGCCTGAAAAACCCTCATTGAAATATTCACTCGACATGATGAATTTTGAGTTGCGCTGGGACGCGGAGAAGGTCATGGCGATTGTGGAAAAACGCGTGGACGCAACCACGGCGGGATATTATCGGCGGTCGCTGGTATCGCCCATCCCCTGCCCGGTTATGACGCTCCTGATCAACGATGAAATCGCGTTGATGGGAATGCCCGGCGAGCCATTCGTGGACTTCGCGATGAATTTCCGCGCCCGTTCGCCGGTAGCCGAAGCGTTCTTTGTCGGTTATGCCAACGGTTACTACGCATATTTTCCGACCATCAAAGCTGCGGTGGAAGGCGGTTACGGCGCCAACAGTCTCACCACGCGAACGGAAGTCGGCGCCGGCGAAGCGATGGTGGACCATGCCATCGTAAAACTTTACCAGATGCTCGGCAAACTCAAGCCGGTGCCATCCCCGTAAACACGTTGTTCCAACCCCGTAACCGCGTGCGAAAATTAAATCGTTCCAACTCGTTCCCAAAGGAGAAAACAAAATGAAAACTGCGTATCTGATTCTAGCGACGTTCTTGATGTCATGGGTTGCCAACGCGGAGCCCGCCGAACGGCTTGAAAATTACACCAACAAAACCGTCCTGATTTTTACACCGCATCCTGACGACGACACTTTCGCCGTCGGCGGCACAATGGCGCTCCTGGCAAAAAATAAAAACCGCGTCTTCGTCGTCATCTATACCAACGACAACAAAGGCAGTTACGATCGGGAAATGAATTCCGAACGGCTAGCGCGCATCCGCAAGGCCGAAGAGGAGGCGTCCTGCGCCGTCCTCGGCATCCCGAAGGAAAACATCATCTGGCTGGGCCACGACGACGGCGAACTCGAATACGTGCCGCCGAAAATGTTGTGCGGGCAGGTCACGAAGATAATCCGGCAATATCGGCCCGACGCCGTTCTTTCCGTCGATCCCGGCGAGTGGTACGAGCGTTGGCACAAAACCGANNAAAACCGATCACCGCATGGCGGCGTTCAACACCATCGACGCCGTTCGTGCGGCGGAATTTCATCTTTATTATCCCGAGCATCTGCTCGTCGATCAGTTGCAACCGTACACCGTCCCCAACCTCTACTTCTTTTACACCACGACCAACGACGCCAATTATTACGTCAACATCGAATCCACCTTTGAATTAAAAGTGGAAGCTGTTTCCAAACAGGTCAGTCAATTCGAGCCGTCCGAAACAAAGTATCGTCCCGACTGGGAGCCAAAGAATCTGGCGTTACTCAAGGCTTACTATCACACGAAGCACGAGAAAAAGGATAGCCACTACGTGGAATCATTCCGTTACGCCACGGGTTTCAATCAGAAATGACCGAACGGACAAAATTTGGCGCTCATATTTTTCTTTGGACGGATCGCTGGTCGGATGATTGCCTGCCGCTCATCGACCACGCCCGCAGTCTGGGTCTCGACTGTCTGGACATTTCGGTGGGCGACGACGTCCACTTCAACCCCAAGCTGATTCGTCGGCGCGCTGAGTCGGCGGGATTGCAACTGCTCATCAGTCCCGGAAACCTTTGGCCGATGCAATGCGACATCTCGGGTGATGACCCGGATAACCGAAAGCGAGGACTGGTCTGGCACAAAAAGAACATCGACCTTGCAGTGGAAGTCGGTGCCCTGGCGTACACCGGCGCGCTTTATGGTCATGCGGGCCGGGTCGAGCGCCGCCAACCTCCCGAGGATGAATTCCCGCGAACGGCGGAAAACCTTCACTCGCTCGCCGAGCACGCGCAAAAAGCGGGCGTCGCGCTGGTGNNTGAGCCGATGAGCCATTTTCGCACGCATCTGGTCAACACGCCGGAACAAGTGATGCGCTTGATCGCCCTGGCCGACCATCCAAATCTAAAAGTGTTGCTCGACACGTATCACTTGGTGACTGAAGTCCGTGATTATGCCGCGGCCATCAAGCGGGTTGGAGACAAGCTTTGGGGCATTCACGCGTGTGAAAGCGACCGCGGGGTTCCCGGTGGCGGATTGGTTCCGTGGCATTCAGTTTTTGCGGCGCTGTGCCGGCTAGACTGGAGCGGCCCCATGATTTTGGAAACTTACAATTCGTCCGTGAGCGATTTTGCCTGCCAACGCGCCATGTTCCACAATGTCTGTCCCGACGGCGATCAATTCGTTCGTGACGGTCTTGCCTTTTTGAAATCCCATTTACAAAACCCGCCACATGCTGAATCTTCAGGTCGCGAATGAAATTCAGGTGAATCGAAACATAAAACGAATTTATGCCACCTAAAGCGACTGTTCATGAACCCTCCACCTGGGAAAACCCGGTCAAAAAACTTTTACGTGAAGGCAAACCGGTGTTCGGCATCACCATCACGGTGAACAGCGTCGAAGTCGCGGCGCAAGCGGCCAGCATGGGTTTTGATTTTCTCTGGCTGGAAATGGAGCATTCGCCGATCACGCTGGAAACCGTCCGCAACATGGTGTTGGCGACGCGTGGATTGCAAGCCGTGCCCTTCGCGCGCGTGCCGGTCAATGAACTGTGGACCGCCAAGCGTGTGCTCGACGCCGGCGTGTTGGGTGTGGTGTTTCCATTCAGCAGCACGCCTGAACTGGCGCGCCAGGCCGTCGCCGCCTGCCGGTATCCGCCCGTCGGACGGCGCGGCTCCGGCGCGCGACTCGCGACGTTTCGCTGGCCGGCACCGGAAGGCTATTACGACTTCGCCGATCAAAACATAGTGGTGATTACAACGATTGAAGAAGCGCGGGCGTTGGAGAAAATCGACGAGATTGCCGCCACCCCGGGACTGGATGTGATGTTCATCGGCACCAGCGACCTGTCGTTTTCGCTTGGCCTGCGCGGCCAGCAAAAACATCCCAAACTGGAAGAGGCCATTGCGAAGATTGTGGCTGCGGCCAAGAAGCATAACAAAATTCTCGGCACGATCGTGGGCAGTGCCGATGAAGCGAAGAAATTCATGGCGCAGGGTTTCCTCTTTTTCCAAGCCGTTGCTGAACTAAACCTGATGGCCGCTGGCGCTGAACAATTCCTCGGACCCCTTGGTAAATCCGCTGCGCCAATCAAAACCAAGGTGCTTTACTAATCGTTCAAACCAAAGCCTGACTGACGGCTCGGACAAAGAAACGAACTTGCTTCCGGTCACTCGCTTTTGCCGATGAATCCGTAATAGCGTCCCATCCAGTAGGCATGAATAAAATCGGCGGCGCCGGTTTCCTGATCGGGCCAGAGTTTCAATTCCGTCCATCGTCCACCATCCTGGCTTTGATAACAACCGCCGGGTCCGCTCGCGATGATGCCTTGCGGTGTCACGAAAAAGGAATTCGCGCGCGGAATGCGCCAGCCTTTCATACAAGGCGCGCTGGTTTTGCCTCCATCCCTGCTGCAAACCGCNNCTCCTGGTTGATGCGGAACATCTGCTGGTTGGAAAAGCGTTGCCACTCATTGAAGTTCGGAACTGCAAATGCCGGTTTGTCTTCCGCGGCGCCCGCGCGCCAGCTCATGCCACCATCGCGCGTGATGAACACGCCCTTGTCTGTCTGCGCATGCAGCACAAACGTTCGTTTGGCAGACATGGAAATGTTTTGCACGCTCGCTCCCATCAAGCCAACGCTCATGTCGCGCCATTCCTTGCCGCCGTTCAAGGTCATGAAGATTCGTCCGCTGCTGTCGCAGAACCACGCCACCTGCGGGTCGTCAGCGGAGAATTGAAACATGGTCACGGTTGGTTTCAACCAGCCGTCAAGTTGATACGGATTGCCTTTCCAACTGTATTCGTTGTCCAACGGACGCTCGTTGATCGGAAGCGGCTTCGCGCTTTCCTTTCCGCGCTGGCCGGTATGTGGATTAAGTTCAATGTCTTTGCGCAAGGAATTCATCACCGGCATCAAAACGCGGTTGACCGGAAACTGTTTCATCGTTCGCAAGGCCGACCGAAGTCCCTCTTCACCGTGCGGAAATTCCTTCGGAGTCGCCGCCAACAAACCGGGTTTCTTCGGATCGCGATATTCGGGCAGCAACGCCGCCGTCATGTAGGCAAAGAGCGCGTTGCCCTCCATCCAGTTCATTTCCCAAAAATCGGAAACCCAGGGACGGTATTGGGCAAGCAGTTCGGGATCGTGTTCGTAACGGATGAGGTTGAACAGGGCTTCGTACGCTTGTCCCTCGCTGCTGTGATTGACGCGCGCCAGCCGTTCCAACGAAAACGGGCCGCTCTCGCGCCTTTGGTCCGGGTTGTCTTTGCAACGCGCGACGACACTGCGATAAAAATCCAGGTAGCGTTGTTTGCCGGTGATGTGATGGGCGATTAGCAAATCCGGCAACAACATCAACGAACCGCGCAACGAAGGCCGCCACGGTTCATTTTCGAGGTTCATCCGCTTGAGAAACGGCGCGTACAGTTTTTTGTAATAGTCATCACGCACCGGATCGGGATCCATGCCGATGTGTCCGTAGCGCGTCACTTCGCCGTCCACGTCGATGATACGACACTGATTGTCGAGCACATGGGTCATCAGCCGATCCACATCCCGGGCGATGAATCTCTTCTGGTCGGCATCAGCGGCCAGATCGTAATAAATCGCGTAACCGAACAGGACGGCGTTGAAGTTATCGACGCTCACGTCGCCGTGCCAGCGGTAGTCCGCATATTTCCCCTGCCCTTGATGCCATTCGATTGAATCCTGGCCATTGCGCTCCCAGCCTTCGACCGGTCCGTGTCCTTTGACGTAGCCGCGCGCCAGTAACCCCGGCTTGCCCGTAATTTCCTGCTGGATGCGCAGAGCCTGTAGAATTTCACCACCGTGTCGGCGAACTTGTGGTGACTGCGTGACCGCGTATTGATAACCCACGCCGGCCAGATAACGTCCCGTCCAGACGCCGGAATGAATGACGTTGCCAGGTTCGTTGACCGTGTGTGTCAACTTTGTTCCCGGTGGTTCCGACGGCACGATCGAAACGTAGAGGCCGTCCAGCCAATGTTTGTCAAGAAGGTCGCGCTGAAAGTAATCCGCCTTTTCGAGCAACGGGCTGGAGTCGGTTACCCTCGTGGTTGCGCCGGATGCGGCGGAGACAAAAGCCACCACGAGCGAAATGAGGTTGACGACTTGAAACGAGCGAGAATGCCTATTCATAACTAGCCGGGCCTTTTCGTTCTATCTTTGAGTCGGGCAAGGTTGGTCACGAGCGACAAGCGACCCGCTCTTGTGCGGGTCATCGATGGGTAGTTGTCTCCAGGTAATTCGATCACACGGCTCAAACTTCCCATGCTTTGGCGCGCGTCAGGGCCTTGGCCCAGCCAGCACAGAGTTTTTTTCTGGCTGCTGGTTTCATGGCGGCAATAAATTTTCGGTCGGCCCGCCATTGCTCGGCGATTTCAGATTGATTCTGCCAATAGCCCACTGCCAACCCCGCCAGATAAGCGGCGCCCAGCGCGGTGGTNNGCGCGGCGCGCGCGAGGTGCGCGGCGGTTGTCCCACGCGTGATGCCGACAATCGTGCCCCGCGCGTATTGGTCCCAGTGTGGCGCGCCCAGTCCCGCAAATGCCGGCACCAGATAAACGCCGCCGGTATCCGGCACTCGCAAGGCCAGGGCTTCAACGTCGGCTGATGATCTGATTATTCCCAAACCGTCGCGCAACCACTGCACCACTGCGCCCGCAATAAAAATGCTTCCCTCCAAGGCATACTCCGTGCGTTCGCCGATCCGCCACGCGACGGTGGTCAGCAGTTTGTTTTTCGAGGCGATCGGTTTCGTCCCGGTGTTCATCAACATGAAACAACCGGTGCCATAAGTGTTCTTGACCATGCCGGGCTGCGTGCAGACCTGGCCAAAGAGCGCGGCTTGTTGGTCACCGGCGATGCCTGCGATCGGAATCGAGCCGGAAAAGAATGAAGTTNNGCCGTACACTTCGCTCGACGACCGGACTTCCGGCAGGATTGACCGCGGCACGCCAAAGATTTCAAGCAACTCGTCATCCCAATCGCACGTCTTGAGATTGAACAGCATGGTGCGGGAAGCGTTGCTGACATCCGTGACATGCTTTTTCCCGCCCGTGAGATTCCAGACGAGCCAGGAATCAATCGTACCGAAGGCCAGTTCGCCGCGTCGCGCCTTTTTCTGCGCGCCTTCCACATTCTTCAAAATCCATTGGAGCTTCGTTCCGGAAAAATACGCATCAACGACCAATCCCGTCTTGCGCCGAATCAACGGCGCCAGTCCACGCGCCCTGAGACGATCGCACATCGCAGCCGTGCGTCGATCCTGCCACACGATGGCGTTGCAAACCGGGATTCCGGTTTTCCGATCCCAGACCACGGTCGTCTCGCGNNCGCGTGTCCTGCCAGACGATCGCGTTGTACACGGGCTTGCCGGTGCCGCGGTCCCAGACCACGGTCGTCTCGCGCTGGTTCGTGATGCCGATGGCAGCGATGTCCCTGGCCATAAGGCCGGCCTTGAGAATCGCTTCCGCCGCCACGTTGGTTTGCGTGGACCAGATTTCATTCGGGTCGTGTTCGACCCAGCCCGGCTGCGGAAAAATCTGGCGGAACTCCTGTTGGGCCACCGCTTTGATGGCGCCGGCATGATCAAAAATGATGGCGCGCGAACTGGTGGTCCCTTGATCCAAGGCCAGAATGTATTTCATATCGTCCTTCCTTCGAGTCATGACGGACTGCGGCCTGTCGTGATCGCATTTTCAACGACCCGCCTCAGGCAGCAACCCAAAACATTTTGTAAAACAGCGCGCCAAGAATCCCGCCAATGATCGGGCCGGCGACGGGAATCCAAGCGTAGCTCCAATCCGAGTTTCCTTTGCCGGCGACGGGCAGAAAAAAATGCGCGAGCCGGGGTCCCAAATCGCGCGCGGGGTTGATGGCGTAACCGGTCGGGCCACCGAGTGACAATCCAATCGACCAGACCAAAATGCCGACCAAAAACGGAGCGAAGCCGGTATCAAAACCGGAATTGGGAACAAGATTCTTTGGCGAAAGAATGGCCAGCACTCCCAAAACCAACACAAACGTGCCGATGATTTCCGTGAGGAGATTCATCAGCGGTCTGCGAATCGCCGGTGCGGTGCAAAACACACCGAGTTTAAGTCCCTGGTCTTTGGTTTCCTCCCAATGAGGCAGATACGCCAGCCAGACCACCATCCCGCCCAGAAATCCGCCGATCATCTGCGCGGTGATATAGCCGGGCACGTCGGCCCATGCAAATTTGCCGATGGCGGCCATCCCGAACGTCACCGCAGGATTCAGATGCGCGCCGCTGATCGAGTTGACTGAATAAACGGCGACGGCCACGCCCAGCGCCCAGCCGGTGGTGATGACGATCCAGCCGGAGTTTTGGCCTTTGGATTTATTCAACAGGACATTGGCGACCACGCCGTCGCCCAGGATGACAAGAATCATCGTGCCGATCAATTCAGCCGTAAATGGTGACATGGTATTTGTTTAGTTGGAAAGTTTCACCCGCGAAGCTATCAACAGCGCCGATTTCATGTCCAGCCAAACTCTGACCCGTGCATGCGCAAAAAACCGCAGAAGTTTTACGGCGCTTCGTTTAACGGGTGTGTGGTCGGCTCAAATGTACTGAGCTTAACCTCCATCTTTTGCCCGAATGCTCGCTGATATTCGTTTTCCATCAAGGCTTGATTCAACTCGAATTGACGGTATGCTGCCAATCTTGGTGACCACTTTGCATCGAGTCTCGATCGTTCCCATCACGGTTTTATGTGTCTGGGGGCTCAGTGCCGCTCGCGGGGCGGGGTTAAACGAACTGGACACGCAGGACCGCGCCCGACCGGTCCTGTTGCTCGCTTACGACAACAGTGGAGACTTTGGCCCGCAGACAGCCGGCACGAAGACTGCCGGTTGGCAGGAAGCGCTGGACGCGTGTGTGCGCCAGGCGCGCGATCTTTATGTGAAGGGAGGATACGGCGGTACCAAGGCGATTTACCATGTCACCGAGACGATTCGCTTTCCTCCAGCGCAGGATTTTCGTGTTGATGGCGGTGTTTACGTCGTTAACTGGCAGGGGCCGGCGGATAAAGACCTGATGGTCATTGATTCGAGCATGAACTGCGAATATCACCTGGGCATTTTGGTGTATGGCGGTCTCGGTGCGGCCCTGCGGGTTCGGCCCGAGAAGCCGGTGCCGGTGGACAACTTTCCGGTCATGGTTGAAAGCAAAATCGAGATCGAGGGTCTCGCTGACCCGCATCCTTTCACGCCCGGTGAACGTAAAGGCGGCACAGGTTTGGTACTCGATGGCTCGCGCGCGGCGATTATGCACAGCGTGTTCTACTTTGCCAGCGTGATCAACTTCCGCACCTGCATCGAGACCGTCGGCGGCTTTAGTTATAACGAATTCAAATGCCCGCACCTGCACAGCAACGCGGACCAGAGCACGCTGTTTCGAATCGGTGAAGGGAGTTTTGGAAACCGGCTGCAGCTCACCATCGGCGTCGATCAGGGAGCGAAGGCGGTGACGGGCGTCGTGAAGATCGTGCCGTTGCCAGTCGGCGTCGGCGTGATTGCCGACACCGTCGAAGGCGCCATGCGGGCAAAGTCGCTGCTCAAGGTGACCTGGACCAAATCGGCGCCGGGGCAGACCTACACGCAGGACGGCGTGATCGCCGACTACCGCACCATCGCCGCCGACTGGAGCAAGCCCGGCATCGAGATGGTGAAGAAGGGCGATGCCGACGCGGCGCTGAAGGGCGCGGCCAAGGTGGTGACGGCGGAGTATTTCTCCGAGCACGTCTCCCATGTCTGCATGGAGCCGCTCAACGCCACCGTGAAGGTCGATGGCGACAAGGTCGAGGTCTGGGCCGGCAATCAGGCCCCGGGAGTGATGCAGATCCCGGCGTCGATCGGGGCCGGCACCACGCCGGACAAGGTCTCGGTCAACACCATGCTGCTCGGCGGCGGCTTCGGACGCCGCGCGGCGATGGATTTCGTGCAGCAGGCGATCATGATTTCGCAGGCCGCCGGCGCGCCGGTCAAACTCATCTGGACGCGCGAAGAAGACATCCAGCACGA
>PLJQ01000053.1:2882-5705 GCA_003140275.1 Limisphaerales bacterium | reverse complement strand
AACAAAAACGAAGATACAAGAGGTTCTGGCCGGCGTTGGCGGGAAACACTCCAAACGTAACGGTGAAGAGCGCGCAGCCGGCGAGCAGCGCTGATCCTCGCAACGAGGAACCTGGAACGTGATGTATGGGCATATGGGTGGTCGGGTTGTTTTGATTACTGTCACAAGATTACCCGTTGGAGGCAATCCATCGGGGTGGCGGCTTTCACTTTGCCACCTCACTGCCCGCAGGGTTTCTTTACAGCGCGCATTATTCTGCCACCATCATGCAATGCAAGTTTAACTGCGGAAGGGTGACGCGCAAACCGTCCTTGGTTGCGACCGCCTTCTGCCGGTTCTCGCCTGGTACAAGCGTGAACCCCCTCAGCTTCTTGTCGCGGAACGTCAGTACGACATCGTTAATTGGAATGATTCATTTCATTTTTCGGCAACGGGCTTGATGAGTTTGTACTGGAAGATCGCCGATGCGCGAGGCCCCAGCTTGACTATGAGACCGGTCTTCATCAGATCTTTTCCCGAAACCGCCGACTTTTCTGCCTTGTCGAAATCCACCACTTCGTAGGTCTTCTCCGCTTCCAATCCCTGCAATTGGAACGACACGGTGGCAATCGGGCTGTGGCTCCGACGAAATATCTGGGCGTGACCCTCGCCAATGTCGGGCCGGTCAAACTGCCAGGCCATCCACACATTGTTCGAGCGGCTGTACGGTGTCAGCGGATAGTAGTCACCAAAGATAATGGCCTGCCCGAGTTTTTTGCATTCGCTATAGGCCTGTTTCTGCGCGGCAGTGGTGCCCGGAGAAAGCCCCCCCATGCCGAATGAGGCCATATAAAAGCTGCGGAAGGAATACGGGTCATAAATATAAGCGCCCGTCCCCTGAAACGGCAGCCACGACGAAGCGCCATACGTCTGACACTGGTTTCCATCCACGACATTCGGCATATCAGCGAACTCGAAATCACTGCGGGTTAACGGCACAGCTCGCCGCAGGGTCTCGAGATCATTGCGTCGGCCGCCCGAAGCGCACGAATCAATCCTTAATCCGGGATTCATGGCCTTCAAGGCATCCCAATAGGCAAGGTGGTTTTGCACGTAGAAGTTTTCCGTGATGCCCTGGCGATTGGCGATGTCGTTGGTGCGCCACGCGGTCAACGGACCGTCACCATTCATATCCTCACGATACCAGTCAATGCCGTTGGCCTTGATCAAGACATCCATATGATTCGTCAGCCAGTTGAAGGCTCCCGGATGACCTTCATTCAGGATGTAACCGACCGTCCAACCCGTTTTTGGCAAAATCCATTCGGGATGATTTTTGCTCACCCACGAGTTCGTGTTGCCAATCCGTTCCGGCTCGAACCACAACAGGAACTTCAACCCCCGCGCGTGAATCCAATCGCTGTAAGGCTTGAACCCGACCGGATATTTGGCCGGGTCCACCTCCCATTCGCCGGTGTTGAGCCAGATATTGTCGCCCGAGAAAAGGCCGGTGCTGCTCGGATACCAGGTGTGCGTCCCGCCGGCGTCGCGCCAGCAAACGTCGGGATTAATGCCTTGCTTGAAAAAGCCCGCCACTTGGGAAGTGTCGTCCCCGCTCACCTGGATTTGTGAAATGGCCGTGGGCGGTTGACCGTTGATCCGAGGGATGTTGTGAGCGATGTACCAATGCCGCCAGATGTTTTGCGCTCGCACCGTGTTGTTCCCCTGCCAGAACAGCATCGCGATCAGAGGCGTGCGGATGGTTTCTCCCGGTTGTAAAAAGAGACGTGTGAGTTGCTGGCCGGCCTGGAGGTTGAGACCATCAACGGCGTCGCGCTTAAAGGAGCTTTCCCACTGCCCCGGCCAGCCAATCGCCAGAATGACGCCGCCGTCGGAAATCTGCAGATTGTAATAGGGCCAGCCGTCGGGACCATCGGACGACTTTCCCGAATAATAAAACGGTGCACAGGTCTTGACGGTATTGGGCCCCAAGGTAACCCGGTACGGCTCATAACTGTCCTCGGTGGTGAAATCGCCTTTGTTGCCGTTAAGAATGAATTCTGGGCCGTTCTTGCGATGGAAGCTGGTGTTCAGTCCTTTGATGTCTTGCAGGATTGGTGTATTGCTCGTGCCTGAATTCTTCAGGAAGACGGTCCATTCGACCACGGGATAGTCACTATATTCCACCGCCACGCATTTAACGACGAGACCGCTGGCGCCATCCGTCCAGGTCATGACACGCTCGGTGCGATTCGCATCCAAGGTTCGCCTAACATCAACACGCCCCCACGAGCGCAAAAGAGCAGACGAGGATTTGCCGCCGAATGTGAACGAGAACGGCGGAGCTTTCGCGGACGTGAGAAGATTTCTTTGCACCCAGTCGGTCTTCAGCGCCATTTCCGTCGGGGCCACTTTGACCACTGCATGTGCCGGGACGGTGGCGAGCGTGACCAGAAAAACCATGGCCGCCCGCAATATTCCGGACCGTTTCAGACCGCGCACGCAACCGTCCGTTTCTTGATCACGGATAATCTTCATGCTGAGATCTTGTCATTCGAGTGGTTGTACATTAAAAGGGTCAGTCCTATAATTGTGACATTTCATGGTTTATCCTGCTTCCGCGTTTCCCCACCGCACCCGCTTGCGCTGCATCTGCTTCAGCGGCCGACCGGGCCGACGCTCCGCCCGGCGGATGGCTTGGGTCACCCGCGTGTAATGGCCCATTGCCAGGCGCTCACTCACCCACCGTAGCGACACGGTCGTCCGCCGCCGCAGCCACCACGCCAGCACGACTTTCTGCGGCGCGCTCCCGGGCAATCCCACCCCGGCTCCCCCGGCAGGCCT
>PLJQ01000053.1:0-2864 GCA_003140275.1 Limisphaerales bacterium | reverse complement strand
TATCCTTGCGCCCCCCCGGACTGCCAAGTTCCAGCACGCGACCCTCGAGATACGCCGCATCGCCTTTCACGGCCTTCGGCCCAAGACCCAGATGGCCCATCACCCGTCCGGGATTCAACCCTTCCGGCCGTTGACCCGCACGCTTCAAATACCCCGGATAACAAAGCTAAATCGGTTGGGCTTGGCCAATCCCTTTGTGAATCGGGCAGAGCAAGAAGAATTCGGGGCCAGAACAAATCAAGGCACCAGTTGGATGCGATAAAACCGTTGCGGTTCAGTGGGCGTGACGTCCGTAACAGTGACGATGCCGTTGGTTCCGTTGATGACATTGCCCAGGTTGCTCCAAGTGGTCTGGGTGAGGTTGGTGGCATATTGCAACTGGTAGTTGGGGCCCGCCATCGCGCTCCAGGTGAGATTGACCGAGCTGCCGGATTTGACCAGCGATTGGAAGGCGGGGGCGCGCACGGCCGTCACGCTGACGTCATCGAGGGCAAAATAATAAGGGTCGTTTCGGAAGCCGAATTGCAAAGTGGTGCTGGTTCCAGTGGCCGTGACAAGGTATTGCATGTTCGTCCAGCCGTCGGTCCCCAGATTGACCTGGTTGAAGAGGGTGGTGGCGCCCCAGTCGGCCAGAAATTGATTGGGGCCGTCGCCGTTATAATTGACCATCCAGAAGCTGACCAGATAAAGCTGGCCCGGCGCGGTGGGCGGCGTTTGCGTCAAGTAATAAAGCGATCCCCCGGGCCCGATCTTTGCGCCGTAGTTGCCGGAGTGAATGAAAGCGGGGTCGGTCACGATGGTTTCATAAGTGTCAATGTTTCCCGACTGGGTCCAGCCGCTGAAATCGCCGGTCTCAAAGCTACCGTTCTGCACCAGTTGCGGCGGACTGACCTGCAAGGTGAACGTCCAATCCTGCACAAAGTGATCGGTCAGATTGGTGAACCACACGACCGCCGTGTAGATACCGAAGGGCAGATTGGTGGCCACGGAATTCGGGCTGAACGACACCGTGGCGGCAGGACCGCCCGGCACCAAGGTGCCGCCGGTCAACGAGGCTTGGAACCAGAGCGAGGGGCTGCCCAGCGACCAGTTGAGGCTGGAGGCACCGACGTTTGTGAGCGTGAAACTGACGGACGCCGGATAGAACGGCCCGCCGGCGGTGCCTGCGAAAGTGATGTCGCTGGCGGATCCGACCAGCAATGTGTCCGGCGAGTGAACGAACGGGACGGGAGCCGAGGCGTTCCCGTTGGCCGCCACAACCAGCGAATAAATTCCCACCGGAAGGTTTGCGGGCAGGGTGAACTCAGTGCTGACGGTGTTGGTGCCCGTCATGATGCTGGTGCCGCTCCAGTCATGGGTTCGCGCATAATAGACTTCGCCGGAGGCACCGGTCAGGCGCACGAGCGGATAATCACTGCTCATCTGGGCGTCGTCGCCATAGGCGGCCCCTTCGGAGATGCCATTGAACAATTTGCCGGTGAGGTGATATGAGCCGTTGCCATTTGTGGTGAGAGTGCTGATAACCGGCTGGCCGGCGGGGAGGGGCGAGCCGTCCGGCTGATACACGTAAAGCTGCGAACCGTTGGACACGAAGAGCACCGTCCCGTCCGGCAGATCGAGCATCCGCATCTCGTCCGAGATCGAGTCGAAGGTCAAGCCGACCGGCCCGTTCACCTGGGTGAATGAGTTCGCCACCGGATCATATTCATAGAAGCTCGTCGGAATCCCGTTGCTCGGCGTCAGGGCGCAAAGAATTTTTCCATTGACCATCATGGCCCCCGGCGCGTCGGCTGCCGCCATGCCATCCGGGATGACCGGGCCGGCCTGCCAGGAGCCCATGTTCGTCGTGCCGGAAGGGGTGTAAAACAGCGTGTTGCCCGTCCCGCCGAGGAAGAATGCCCGCCCGTCCGCCAGCAGGAAACCCGGACCCATTTCGTAACCGCTATAGATCTCCACCGACGTCGTGGCGTCGTTGACCCACTGGTTGAGCGCGGGAATGTAACGCTCGGAATTGGTGCCGAAGGGGTCAATGGTCAAAATGCTCTTGTCCGGCAGTTTGACCCAGCTCGCTTCATCCTGATAGTAATCATTGACCAAGGTGGGCCCGGCCACCCACACGTTTGAAATGACATTGTAAATGTCCGTGCCGCCGTAGGTGGCGGGGGTCACGGGGACGACCAGCACGTTGCCGTTGGGCAGGGTTTCGGAGATGGAATCGTGAAATCGCACCTGTCCGGCCGGCGGCGGCGGCGTGACGGTCCAGGTGTTGGCCACCGGATCGTAAACCTCCGCCGAATTGGTGCCGGTGCCGTATTCGCCGCCGGCCACGAGCACCCGGCCATCGCGCAACACCTGGGAGGAATAATAAAGCCGGGTGTAATTCATGGGCGCGAGCGTGGACCAAGTCCCGTTGAGGTAGCTGCCGTTGGCATCCGGCGTCAGGCGATACCAGGCATTTCCAAATCCTCCGGCACCGGGCTCGCCGCTGGCAGCCATGACGGTTCCATCGGAAAGCAGCAGCAGGTTGTCAATGTTGTCCGGTGCCCGGTTCGTCAACGGCGTCCAACTTCCTGCCGCATTGATCGGGCCCGGAAACAGCGCCAATACCCCAGCCAACAAAAGCCAGCAATTGGAATTGCGTCGGCCAGCCCGCCGGGTAATGCGTTTCTTCCTGGCGGCGGCGCGGACTAACGGCGGATGTAGAATTTGTAAAAACCGGGTGAAATCCAAGCCTTGACGCGGGGTTGCTTGAGCCTTCATAAAGCTTTTTCCAAAACAGGATGGCAGGATATATCCATCAACCAGGAATTTCAAGACAAAGTTGCGAAACCACCTTGACGAGGGCGCATCTTGACACTACCCCC
>PLJQ01000069.1 GCA_003140275.1 Limisphaerales bacterium | reverse complement strand
GCGTCTTTGACTTCCTCCAGTTTGAAGGGTTTGATGATGGCCTCTATTTTTTTCATGATCTTTCGCGTTGCGAGGTCCGATATTAACAAGCTGTCTGCGGCTGTAAACAGGAATTTGAACGCAACACGTTTTTTGTCGTCTAAGAGACTAAGTTAGCCGCGATTATTTGCGCTCACAGGAAATGAAGTGGCTTATGTTGCTAATGCAGACTGCAAACGACGCTTATACTTTTTCGCGTCTCTTGACAGTGATTAGAGATGATGATCTGTTTATGGCATAGCGTAGGAATAAAATTTAGGGCAAAATGCAACTTGTTCTTTGATTGCCCAAGCGTTTTCGGTCTTGGTTTGGTACAGACCTCGACCGGAGTTCTCCATAAACCTACTGGTGTACCAATTCGAAAATTCCCCGGGCTTTTTGGTCATCCCCTGACTGACTAGCCCGGTTTTTCTTCAGCAACTCCGATTTGCCAGCCTACCGCCAGATGCATGGCGATTTTGTCCGTCCAACATTCAGGTGAGAAGTGAAATGCCATTTGCAATATTCCTGCTTTAACCCGCGGAGATTGTCAGTTAAATCTTTCGGATGAATCTGACACGAACGGCACAGCACATTGCTGGCAATTGTTTTCACCCGGTATTCTTCATCACCTTGGCCGCCTCGTTGTCCGCTAATGATATTCGTGCCGCGGACCCATTTGCTGAAAATGTGCGCCCCTCTCCCTGGCAGACACCCGAGCAGGAACAAAAAAGTTTTCATGTGCCACCCGGATTTGAAATCCAACTTTTCGCCGCCGAACCGGACATCCTCAAGCCCATGAACATGGCGTTTGACGCGAAAGGGCGTCTCTGGGTTTCTGTGACACGAGAATATCCCTATCCTGTTTCCCTCGAAAAAAAGGGGCGCGATGAAATCCGCATCCTCGAAGATACCGATGGCAATGGACGCGCCGACAAAGTCACCACGTTCGTCGATGGCTTGAATATCCCCATTGGCCTTTGTCCGTACAAGAGTGGCGTCATCGCGTGGAGCATCCCGAATATCTGGCACTTTGAGGACTCCGACGGCGACGGCAAAGCCAACAAACGTGAAATTCTTTATGGCCCGCTCGGTTGGGAACGCGACACGCACGGCATGAACAGTTCGTTCGTTCGCGGTTATGAAGGCTGGCTCTACGCGACGCACGGCTTCAATAATAACACCACAGTCAAAGGACGCGACGGCCACGAGATTTCCATGAACTCAGGCAACACCTATCGCTTTCGTCTCGACGGTTCGCGCATCGAACAAAACACCTGGGGTCAGGTCAATCCCTTCGGCCTGGTTTTTGATTCGCTCGGCAACTTGTACTCCGCCGATTGCCACAGCGAGCCGGTCTATCAATTGTTGCGCGGCGGTTACTATCCAAGCTTCGGCAAACCGCATGACGGTCTTGGTTTCGCGCCGACGATGATTTTTCACGAACACGGTTCCACCGCCATTTCCGGAATCATTTTTTACGAAGACGATGAATGGCCGGAGGAATATCGCAACAACGTTCTCACCGGCAACGTCATGACCAGTCGCATCAACCGCGACGCCGTGACATTCACTGGCTCAACGCCCAGGGCCAATCACCAGCCCGATTTTCTCAGCACCGACGACCCGTGGTTTCGTCCGGTGAATCTCCAGCTCGGACCGGACGGTGCCCTCTACATCGCGGACTTTTACAACCGGATCATCGGCCACTACGAGGTGCCGCTGGATCATCCCGGTCGCGACCGCACCAGCGGTCGCATCTGGCGCGTCGTTTACAAAGGAGAAAATTCAAAACCCAAAACTCAAAATCCCAAATTGCCCGACGACCTCAATGGCCTCATCGCCGAACTCGGTTCGCCAAACCTCACCCGCCGGATGCTGGCCATGAATCAATTGGCGGATCGTATCGGGCAACCCGTTGTCACGCCCATCAAAAAACTGTTCCGCGACAAAAAACCCTCGGCCTTCCAAAAAATCCACGGTCTTTGGGTGCTCCATCGTTTGAATCAACTCGACCCTAAAATGCTGGCGTCAGTCGTCAAAGAGAAAGATCGTAGCGTGCGCACCCACGTCATGCGCGTGCTCTCCGAAACGGCTGACTGGACACCCGGCCTCCACGAATTGGCTCTGAGCGGAATGAAAGATGCCGACGCCGTTGTTCAACGCGCTGCTGCCGATGCGCTCGGTCAACATCCTGCCTTTGAAAACATCAAGGCCGTGCTCGCTTTGCGTCATCAAGTTCCCGAAGCGGACACTCATTTGCTTTACGTAACACGGATGACCTTGCGGAACCAACTTACTCCCGAAGGCAACTTGACGCGTCTGCAATCAGCCAACTTGAGCGAATCGGATGCCCGGGCTGTCGCCGACGTAGCCGTGGCGGTTCGTTCGGCAGAAGCCGGTGCGTTTTTGTTGAAACACATTCAGAAATACAATGAAGATCAGGAAACATTGATTCGCTACCTCCGCCACGTCGCGCGTTACATTTTCGCCGGTCAAATGGACGAACTGGCTGCATTCACCCGCCAGAAATTTGGCGACAACGTGGATTTGCAACTCGTCCTGTTCAAATCCGTGCAGGAAGGCACGGCCCAGCGTGGCGTGGCCTTGAGCAACGGCGTGCGTTCATGGGGCGACGAACTGGCCGGACGACTGCTCGCTTCCGTCGATGAAAACGCGATCCAATGGAACAACACCCCGGTCGAAGGCATGACTAAAATCACCAATCCCTGGTTCGTTGAAAAGCGCTCTTCCGCCGACGGCGATAAAACTTCACTGTTTCTTTGCAGCCTGCCGCCGGGCGGCGAACAGCTCACCGGCATTCTTCGTTCAAAACCGTTCGGTATTCCCGCCAAACTCAATTTCTTTATGGCCGGCCATGACGGTTTCCCGGACAAACCGGCGCAGAAAAAGAATCTCATTCGGTTGCGGTCAGCGGACACGCGCGAAATCCTCGCGGAAAGTTTCGCGCCCCGTAACGACACCGCCCAGCCCTTTTCCTGGGACTTGACTCAACACGCCGGCAAGTCAGGCTATCTGGAAATCGTTGATGGCGACGACGGCCCGGCTTTCGCCTGGCTGGCAGTCGGTCGCCTCGATCCAGCGGTGGTTCCTTTGCCCACCCTCAACCCCAGTCAGGTCGCCCAACGTCAACAAGCTGCCGCCCAACTGGCACATGCGTTGTCACTTACGAAACTCGAACCGCAGTTGACCAGACTCCTGACCACCGACACCACAGACTTGGAAACGCGCGCCGCCGTGGCGCAAACACTGGTCGCATTTAATCCGAGCGAGAATGTCGCGGCATTGGCGACGTTAATCGGCGAGCCGGCTGTGCCCAACGAATTGCGGGAAAGAATCACCCGAAACCTCGTCAGTCGAAATTCGGCGGAAGCGCAAGCCGTTTTGGTGGAAGCGATGCGCGCTGCGCCGTATCGCCTGCAAGTTAAGCTGGCTCAAACACTCGCTGGCAGCGCCAGTGGCGCTGAAAATCTTCTAATGCTAATCGAGCAGGGCCAAGCCACGCCTCGACTCTTGCGGGCGGCATCAGTGAAAGACAAATTGCTCGCCGCCAAACCGGCGAACGCCACGCAGCGCATTGAAAAGTTGACTCAGAACCTCACCCCGGCCAGCGAGCAGACCGAGAAATTGGTCGAGCAACGGCGCGCCGGTTATTCGTCGGCCAAAGCTTCAACCGGCGAAGGCGCGCGCATTTTCACTCAAAACTGCTCCGTCTGCCACCGCATCGATGGCAACGGTGGATTGGTCGGGCCGCAACTCGATGGCATCGGTAATCGCGGCCTGGAAAGGCTCGTTGAAGACGTGCTCGATCCGAACCGGAATGTCGATCGCGCCTTTCGCACCCACCTCATCACGCTCAAGAACGGCGAGGTGATCAGCGGGTTGCCGCGACGCGAGGAAGGCGAGGTGCTGGTGTTGGCGGATTCGACCGGCAAGGAAATTTCCATAGCCAAAAAAGAAATCAAGGAACAGCGGGAATCGGAAACTTCGTTGATGCCGGAAAACTTTGGCGAGATTTTATCGCCATTTGATTTCAACAACCTCATGTCATATCTGCTCTCCAAAGGTTCAGGCGCGCCGAAGCCGGAGTGACGGGCAGCAGCACTACCGGCGCGGCATATTTGTAGTGTTCATCAATATCCCAATGGCATCAAGTTTCGTAGGAGCGACATCGATCGATCCCCATCTCCATTCTGTCGATACTGCTCCTATTGAGCTTGGGTGTTTGAACGACGAATTCTATAATATGTCGCGCCTGCCACGCTGGTTTGGCTCGTTGACTTTACCGCCGCGCCGCCGGCGCGTTGATTTCTTCCGGCGTCATCGCGCGATTGTAGAAGACGAAACCGGCAAACTCCGCGGTCAGAAATTCATTGCCGGAGGAATAATTCGGGTTGCCGCCCAAGGCAAAACTTCGCGCGGTGGAATTGATGTACGCCGGCACACCCACTGACCCGCACGCCTGGCCGTTCAGATAAAGCGTCAGTTGGCTGCCCGACTTGACCGCCGCGACGTGATGCCAGCGTCCGGTTTCGATGGCGACACCTTCAGTGGAGAAACCTTGCTGCGCCTCGATGCGCGCAAACAGCTTTCCTTTCTCGACGCAGACGCGCAGCGGGTCATCCTGCGCCACCGCCCATGCGCTGAAAATCTGGCCGAGACGATTTTCGGGCAGCGCGGTGACCTTCACCCATAGCGCCATCGAATAATTTTCATCGGGAAATTCCTCAATGTCGTAAATCAGCATCTGCGCTTGTCCGTTCAACGAGACCGCGTGAGCCCGTTGATTATCCGGGCCGGTCGCTGGCTGAAAATCCGATGCGCGTTTCAACTGGCCGAACTCGGGTGTCGGACTGCCGCGCAGCGAGGCGCTCACCAACACGCCCCCGGGCCCTTCTCGATTTCCGCCGGATAGATCTTCGGGCGCGGGCGAAACCGAGGCGTCCACTTTGAATCGCGCCGCAGGCTGGACGCTTTCTGTTTCGCCGTTTTTGTTGCGCGCAATAACCTTCCAGTAATACCAACGGCCCGGCGAAAGCTTCCGCTTTTCGGTCTCGTCCAAGGCAAATCGGTTTTGTTTGATGCCCTTGATCTCAATGTGCGACCGGGAGAAATCCGGCGTGTCGGAAACCACCAACCGATATTCCGACAACATCGAATTTGTTTTAGTCGTCCACTTGAACAAGGATTTTACCGCCGTGATGGAAGCGCTGTCGGCCGGCATTCGTGTGACGGCCGGCGGCGGTGGAGCGTTTTCCGCTGTAAGCCAGGAACGGTATCGCGTGCCGTTGCAACCCGCACTGGCAAAATCGCGCAGCCGAAGTTGCCGGCCATCCTTGCCCGTCACGTCGAGCAATAACCATGACGACAAAGTTTTGCTCGCGTTCACATCGGCAGCCACCAACTTCGCCTCGCGCCGGCGGGGCAAATCCAGCGCCGGAATTTCGCCTTCATCAAAATCATTGTCGCGTTGGTCGTAGGCGAGCAACAGCGGCCCGCGATAAACTGAAACTTTTCCCGCCGCCTCACGATCACCCGTCACAAAACGCAATTCCATGTCGAACTCCAGTTCGACGGTATCGCCCTTTTTCCAGCGACGCTTCAGTTCGAGATAACAACCGGCTTTCACATTTTCCGCCGCCGCGCCATTCAGCCGAACCGTCGTCATCTTTGACCAACCGGGAATACGCAATCGCAGGTTGAACGCTCGCGGCTTGGCCGGCTCGATTTTTATTTTCACGTGACCTGACAACGGATAATCCGTCGTCTCGTTAAAGGTGACCTGCGTTCCGTCCGCCAATTTTCCGTTGAACGTTCCCTCGCCGTAATAATTCAAAACCAGTCCGTCGCCTGCCGCCATGACCGCCCACTCCGACAACATGCCAAGCGAACGCGGCGCGTTTACGGAACAGCAGTTGAGTTCCGGCGTGCCGGCGCGGGATTGAAAGACAATGGTGTGCGCCGACGCTTCGCGAACGCCGTCCATCGGCGTGTTGTAAGTCCACCAGCGACCGGAAGGATGTTGCGCGCCCGCGGCGCCATTGAATGTGGAAAGTTCGAGTTCGTCGGCGACGCGCGAGTCCCCGGCCAGCTTGAGCATATCGACACTCAACGCCATCCACGCGATCGTGCAGCACGTCTCGATGGCGCCGGGCGCGTAAGGATTGCCGTTGGCCTGTTCGCCGGAGGAAAAGCCGCCGTCATTGTGCCGGTCCCACCGCGCGATGCTGCGCCAATGATGTTCAAACGCGACGCGATATTTTTCCCCGCCCGTGATGCGATACAATTCCAGCAGGCCCTGAAGATCGTGCAGACTTTCCCAACGCGGTCGCGGCGATTGAAAGAATTCCAGACCGTTCACCCCGCTGCGCAAGTAATCTCCCGCCCGCTCCCAGTCCTTTTCAATCTCGTGCATCATCCGCAGATAACGCGCTTCGCCGGTATGGCGATAAAGCTGACCGAGTCCGTGAATGACCGCCATGTTCATTTCGTGCGAACCGGCATCGAACACGCGCAGCGGCCGATCCAGAAACGTCCGGCAGATCAGATCAGCGGCGCGGCGACACGCGACCAGCGAAGCTTCATCGCCCGTATCGTCGTGCCACATCAACAACGCTTCCATGCAATGATAATGCCCCCACAAATCCCAATTGGCTTTCAACCGGGTCGCCTTGGGAAACGGGCCAAGGTAACCATCGTCCGCCTGGCTGGCGATCAATGCGGCAACGACTTCGACGACTTGTTTTTTGAGTGCGGGATTCTCCGTCATGCGCAAAGCTTGAATGGCTGAGATGNNAAATTCACCCGCCCACGGCACGAGGTTCGGCGTCGGCGCTCGGTCGCGGACGCGAAACATTTCGAGCATGCCCGGATTGGCGATTGGCGCACGCAACAGCCAGTTATCCACGTTGGCATCGATGCGCTGGCCGAGCACACCACCAAATTGAAAACGGGTTTGATCGACGGAATGAAAGGCCAAAGTGCCCTTTTCCTGAACCGCGTCGCTTGCGCGGCGCGTTTGTTTCGTGGCCTTCGCAGCCGCATCGTCGGCACGAGCCGCAAATACGAAAATGAAAGCACAAGCGGACCAGCAAGCCCGCAACCAGAGTAAATCTTGAGCGTGTTTCAAAGTGACAATCTTTCGTTGAACTTAGGAACTGCGGATTATCCTAGTCGGCACGATTTCGAGTTGGCAATCCGATTGTAGCTCGATCCAAGGACTGCCAGATTTGTCTTTCGATTTTCGCCGCGAATCGTTAAAGAATTCCGCTTCAAGCAGTCATTTATGAACGAAGCAGAATGGCTTACCCGGAAGAAACGGATTGATACCAAGCTGCGTTCACTCAACCCGGCATGGCAGATCATCCCGTGGCACGTCGGCCTCGACACAACCAAACTCATCTGCCACGCCGTCACTGAATTCCCCACCGCCAACGGTCCGGCGGACTACGCGTTCATCGTAAATGGTTTGTTTCTTGGGATCAATGAAGCCAAAAAAGTTTCGGTGAATCCGCAAAACGTACTGGAGCAGGCCAAGCGATATTCGTCAGGAGCGTTTCAAGGAGTCGGCAACTGGAATGGCTGCCGCGTACCCTTTCTCTTTTCCAGCAATGGCGAAATCATCTGGTTTCTCGATGCGCGGGGGGAGAAACCCATCTCCCGCCAAATCGCCAATTTCCACACCGGGCCGGCCTTGGAGGCGATGTTTGCCTTCGATCCCAAGCCAGCGCACGCCTGGTTGCTCGACACCCCGCCCGACATCATCACCCGTCTCCGAGGATATCAACGGCGCTGCAACCTCGCAACGGACCAAGCCATCATCGCTGGGCTCCGCGAAATCCTCCTCGCACTCGCCACCGGCACGGGAAAAACTTTTTTGACCGTGGCGCAAATCTATCGCCTGCTCGAAAGCAAACTGGTCAAACGAATCCTGTTTCTCGTGGATCGCAAGGCGCTCGCCGCGCAAGCCGTCCGCGAGTTCAACGCGTTCAACACTCCCCAGGGCAACAAATTCGCGAACGAATACGAAGTGTACAGCCAGAAGTTTCAGAAGGAAGACTTCGGCGAGGACGACCCGTTCGATCCCAAGGTGCTGCCCAACGAATATCTCACCGCGCCCAAAGCTACCCACACGTTCGTTTACGTTTCCACCATCCAGCGCATGGCTCGAAATCTTTTCGGCGCGGAGGGCTGCTTCGCGCAGAGCGGTGGTGACACTGAAGCCGAAGCCGACGCGGATAAACTCGACATTCCCGTCCACGCCTTTGACCTGATCATCGCCGACGAATGTCATCGGGGTTACACGGCGCAGGAGATGAGTGTCTGGCGCAGTACCATAAACCACTTCGACGCCATTAAGATTGGCCTCACCGCCACGCCCGCGGCCCACACGACTGCCCTCTTTGGTGCGCCGGTGTTTCGTTACACCGTGGAGCAAGGAATCCTCGACGGCTACCTGGTGGACTACGAACCGGTGGCCATAAAATCGGACGTGCGCATGAACGGCGTCTTCTTGATGGAAGGCGAAACCGTCGAGCGCGTGGACACCGACACCGGCCAGAAAGCGCTCGACCAACTCGAAGACGAACGCGCCTACGATGCCGCTTCGGTGGAACACGACATCACCGCGCCCGACAGCAATCGCAAGATCATCGAGGAAGTCGCCAAATACGCCTACGAACACGAGGCCGCCACGGGCCACTTCCCAAAAATTCTCATCTTCGCCGTCAACGACCTCCCGCACACCTCGCACGCCGACCAACTTGTCAAAACCTGCCGCGATGTTTTCAAGCAGGGCGACGACTTCGTCAAGAAGATCACCGGCAACCCGAACGTGGACCGCCCGCTCCAGCGCATCCGCGAGTTCCGCAACCGCCCCAATCCCAAGATCGTCGTCACCGTGGACATGCTCTCGACCGGCGTGGACATTCCGGCGCTGGAGTTCATCGTGTTTCTGCGCCCGGTGAAGTCGCGCATCCTCTGGGAGCAGATGCTCGGACGCGGCACGCGCCTTTGCCCTGACATCAACAAGTCCAAGTTCGTCGTGTTCGACTGCTTCGACGGCACGCTCATCCAGTATTTCAGAAACGTCTCCAGCTTCGATATCGAGCCGCCGCGCCAAAACCCGCTAACGCTCACGGAAGTCATCGAGAACATCTGGCAGAACGTGGACCGCGATTACCACGTGCGCATCCTGGCCAAGCGCCTCCTGCGGATTGACAAGGACATGAACGCCGACGCCCGCACCCAGTTCGCGGCGTGGATTCCCGAAGGTGACATGGGCCGGTTCGCGAAGGAACTGCCGCAACGGCTGAAGCAGGACTTCACCGGCACAATGAAGCTGCTGCGCAATCCCGACTTTCAAAAACTTCTGCTGGAATATCCCCGCGCCAAACGCACCTTCCTCACGACCCTCGAAGAAAAGGACGTGGTCACGTCGCAGAAACTCGAACGCTACGGCAAGTTTGACAACGCCGAGGATTATCTCGATGCCTTCTCCGCGTTCGTGAAGGCCAATGCCGACAAAGTCGCCGCGCTGTCCGTCCTGCTCCAACATCCGCGCGACTGGCGGCCCGCCGTGATGGACGAACTCAGGCGCACGTTCAACCAAAACGGCTTCGAACTCGAAAAACTCCAGCATGCCCACCGCGCCAAAGGATTCAAGGCATTGGCCGACGTGATTTCCATCGTGAAACACGCCTCCGCACAACAATCGCCATTGCTCACCGCCGAAGAGCGCGTGAACGGGGCAATCGACAAATTTCTTTCCGCCCACAACCTTACGACGGAACAAACCCAATGGCTGTCGCTGGTGCGCGAACATCTGGTGAGGAATCTCTCAATGGATGAGGAGGATTTCGACCTGACGCCGCTGCTGGAGATGCGCGGTGGCAAAGCCAAAGCCAAGCGGGTGTTTGGCGAATTGCAAACATTGGTTGTGGAGCTTAACGAGGCCATAGCTGCTTAACCAAAGCCACGACCATGAATAATAAGAAATTCGGAATTATCATCGGAGTATCTGATTACACTAAAGTTGCGCCGAACCAGAATCTGCGATTTACGATAAACGATGCAGAAAGTTTGTATTCGGTTTTAACCGAAAAAGCGCACTTTGATCCGCAACACCTTCAATTGCTGTGCGACAAGCCAAGCGAGGCTTTCAAGAAAGTTGCTAAAGAGCCGTCGCGCTCGAACATCCTGTCAGTGGTCAAGCAGTTCGCGGAGCAGGCTGCGGACGATGATTTGGTTGTGCTTTTCTTCGCCGGACACGGTGCTGAACTCGCTGGCTACCCATATCTCTTCACAAACGATACCAGGTTGAACGTAATTGCGGAAACGGCGGTTGACGTTTCGGCGTTAAATGGCCACCTCCAGAAATCAAAAGCACGTTGTGTTCTTCGCGTCTTTGATGCTTGTCGCTTTTCTATCGGAGATGCGCGGCTGATCAGTCAGCCGATGAGTCGTGGTTTCGCTTCGGCATTGTTAACGGCAGCCAAAGGCTGGTCGACATTCTGCTCTTGCTCGACTGGAGAACTCGCATACGAACATCCCGATCTTAGGCACGGAGTGTTTAGCCATTTTCTATGCGAGGGGCTCAGCGGTGAAGCCGCCAACGAGGACGGGTCAGTAACATGGGAACGGCTGATTGACTACGTGAAGATTAGTGTCGGCAACTTCTGCAAATCCCAAAGCTGGAGTCAAACACCGCATTCGATTTCGGACCTTTCAGGATCACTGGTGTTGGTCACCGTTCCGGTTCCAGAGAAGCCCGCTCAACCGCCGGCAGATTCGCCTCTGGAGAGAATTCAGGGTCATTTCAAGCCCGCGCTAGACAAACAGTTTGCCAGCATTCCAGAATACGTTCGTGATTTCCACGTGAGCTCGGAGACGGAATATGCGAGCGCTGAGCAAATTCTGGAGGAAAAGAGTCGAGAGATATTTGGCGGCCTAGCCCACCCAAAAGTTGTTGTTGAGATCGAAAAGAAGGGACGGCTTGACAGTGTCGACGGGGGCAGTTGGAACGAGATGCTCCATGCGATGCTCGCTGCGAACGTGCGAAAAGAATTCACGAACCAAGCGAACACGGTTGAGGTACGTTTTTTAAGCTCTGAACTGGTGATCCCAACGACATTTTTGAGGTTAACTTTGGTTCGCTTCCATTTCTTTTACTGGCTGTGGTGTCGCCACAACTGCATGAAAAACCCTGCTCATACTGACTGGCAGCCAGCACCACCGTTCTTGCAACGCTTCTTCACCTTGAAACCAGCCGCCGCACTCTCGCCAGACAAAGTTCAGCGGCTTCTTGTGGATAACGCTCAAATGGCAATTGAGTCGCTTTCCAATTGGTGCGACCAATCACGACAACACTTCGAGAATAGAGTCGAACCTCTAAAAAAGGCTGCCACGCTGATTTCCTAAAAACGATTACATGTCCGACATCGTCCATAAACTCTGGGTCTTGTGCAACACACTGCGTCGCGCTGGCGATATGGCCGGGCAATCTGCCGCATAGAACATGAAACGCGCCGCATTTCTATTTGGTTCTGGAATTTCGCGCAGATCAGGCGCTCCAATGGTCGGGGATATTTCTCACGCAATTCTGAATCAAGGATGGCGTGACGAGGGTGAATTTCGATTCTCACCTAGCGGCGTCGAGTCCACTGGCACTGCCAAATGCGCCCAAGAATTCCTGCGCTTGCTTAAGGGTTACGTTGATCCGCATTTGCAGCATCGCGAAAAGCGGGACGGTCACTATGAAGACTTCTACGCTGCTGCGACTCAAATTGTTCAGGACGAGATTTGCGAGATTGTCGATCCCATGCTCCGTGATTCAGCGGCAACAATCCAAGCGGCTTCGCGACCACTTTATGAGGACCAAGACGCTAACGGTTATCCAAATGCATTTGCGAAACTGGCGCACAGCGCAACGCTTTTGATTCATTGGGGTGTCTATCATCTTCTGTATCCGGTCACGAAGCCGATTGGACTGGGCGTTCTCAATGCAGCCGCAAACGCTGTTGAGCAAATGGAGGTTTTCACCGTAAACCATGATGTGCTTGTTGAGCGCCAATTGCAGCAGGGTGGAATCCCGTTCACTGACGGCTTTTCCGACAGAGTTGGCGATGTTCTGAGATTCAATTGGTCATGGAAGGAGGACACCACCGTTCGGCTTTACAAACTTCACGGCTCGCTTGATTGGTATCGTTTTGGTTTCCCCGGCGGAATCGTGCAGTTTGCCAAAGTGCCGATGGGATGTGACCCGAGCACTTGTAAGGACGGCGAAGGCGAAGAATTGGCCTTGTTAAATCAAACCCCTCTTTTTCTCACAGGAACAACCGGCAAAGAGCGACTTTACGGGGTCGGGTTTGTTGGCGAGTTCTTCATCCAGTTTCACTCGCGGCTCGCAGATTACCACACGTTGATCTGCTGTGGCTATGGCTGGGCAGATAAGGGCATAAATAACCGCGTGAACCAGTGGCTTCTTAATGCCCCAGAAAATCGAATCGTCATTCTCCACAACAACGCACTTGATGAGCTAAAACACAAGCAATTCTGGAGCAAGCGCGATCGTTGGACGCAGTTCCAGCAGGCTGGCAAGATCGTCGTTGTTCCAAAGTGGTTAAGCGACTGTGCGCTCAATGACCTTGAACCATTCTTTGATAATTAAGCATGTCTGACATCGTCCAAAAACTCTGGGGCTTCTGCCACACGCTGCGCCACGATGGCGTGGATTACGGCGACTACATCGAACAGTTGACGTATCTGCTGTTCCTCAAGATGGCGGATGAGCGCGGGGCGAAAGTGCCGAAGGATTGCGACTGGGAATCGCTCAAACCGAAGTCCGGCACGCAACTCACCGATCATTACGCCGACATTCTCCGAAAATTGAGAGAGGCCGGTGGCCTCCTCGCCGACATCTTCGCCCAGGCCACTCCGCGATTTAACAATCCTGTCAACCTCAAGCGCGTCATCGCCATGATTGACGAGGAGGATTGGTCGGCGATGGACGTGGACGTGAAGGGCGCGGCGTTCGAGGGCCTGCTCGAAAAGGCCGCCAGCGAAGGCAAGAAGGGCGCGGGCCAATACTTCACGCCCCGCCCGCTCATCCAGGCCATCGTCTCGGTGATGAAGCCCGACCCGCGCGGGAAACCGGACTTCCGCATCTGTGACCCGGCGTGCGGCACGGGCGGTTTTCTCGTTTGCAGCTACGAATGGCTGGTGTCCAAGGAAGTCTCCGGCGGCGTGTTCGACCGCGCGGACGCCCGGCGCATCAAATCGCAAATCTTCATCGGTCAGGATCTCGTGCCGCGCCCGCGCCGGCTCGCGCTGATGAATCTGTTTCTTCACGGCGTCGAGCCTCACATTTATCTCGGCGACGCCATTTACGAACCGGACCGCGGCGAGCGTTACGACGTGGTCCTCACCAATCCGCCCTTCGGCACGAAAGGCGCGAATCAAGCGCCCGACCGCGACGACTTCACCATCGAGACCAGCAACAAGCAGCTCAACTTCGTCCAGCACGTCATGGCCACGCTCAAGCCCGGCGGACGCGCCGCAATGGTGCTGCCGGACAACTGCCTGTTCGAGGGCAAGGCCGGCGAAGTCTTCGAATTGCTCATGCAGGATTGCGCTTTGCACACCGTCCTGCGCCTGCCGCGCGGCACCTTCACNNGTCAAGGCGAACGTCGTCTTCTTCACCAAGGGGACGCCGACCAAGACCGTGTGGATTTACGACGCCCGCACCAACGTCCCCGGCATCACCAAGAAAGACCGCCCGCTCACGGCGGCGCACTTTGAAGAATTTGAAAAAGCCTACGGCAAAGACCCCAACGGCTTGAGCAAACGGACCGATGGCGGCGAGACTGGGCGCTTCCGCAAGTTCCATATCTCTGACATCAAGGAACGCGGCTACAAGCTCGATGTCATCTGGCTCAAGGACGACTCGCTCGAAGACGCCGACGAATTGCCCGAACCACAGGACCTCGCCGCCGAAGCCATCACCGAACTCGAAGCCGTGGTGGAGGACCTCCGGGAAATTGTCGCGCTGGTGGAAAAGGAAGAGGGCGTGGAGAGATGAGGCATGTGGGAAAGTGGGTGAGTGAGAAAGTGAGAAATTTCATCCTGACAATCCCCAGCCTACCGGTTAGATTTCAACCATGAGCGCGACCGAAATCATCAACGAACTGCCCAAGCTGACAGAGACCGAGCGCCGGGCCGTGTTCGGCAAGCTGTTGGAACTGGAAGACCTGCCACTCTCGGAAGCCGACGAGGCGCTGGTCGAATCTCGTCTGGCGGCTCACCGGGCCAATCCCGATTCCTCCGTGCCGCTGGAAGAAATGAAGCGCCGCCTTCGCTCTCAAACATGAACTGGCGCGTGGTGGTTCGCCCGGAAGCGCAAGGCGACATCGCCGACGCTGCTGAATGGTATGAAGCCCGGCAGGAAGGACTGGGCACTGAATTCCGCGAGGCGCTGATTCAGGTTCTCGACGCACTGGCGGACAACCCGCTTCTGAACTGCCGACAGCACCCTCGGAAGAATATCCGTTGGCGCTACCCGCAGCGCTTTCCTTATCGCGTGATTTACGAAGTCATCGAAACGGAAAACCTCGTGGTTATTGCCGCCGTGCTCCATGCCGCCCGGCATGACCGCCATTGGAAGAAACGCGTATGAACCTTGCTCGCTTTCAACGTCCCGTAGGGACGAACGAAAATAGCCCACCGTTTCAACGGTGGGTTTCGGTGCGAAAACGGCACGAGTCCCGTCGGGGACGACAGAACCCGGATTTGTTCTCCGACATTTTCTTTCGCCCCTCGGGGGCTTGGAGGATTTGGGGGCACGTTAACCCAGCGATAAATCGCTGGGCTATTTTCGGGCGCCCCTGCGGGACAAGCACGAACGGAGGCGTGGGGAAATGAGCGACGAGCTTCCGAATGGGTGGGCTGAAGTCGAGTTGCGAGAATGTGTGGACGTTCTCGATAACCAGCGAGTGCCCGTTAACTCAGACGAACGTGCCAAGCGCGAAGGTGATGTGCCCTACTACGGCGCGACAGGGCAAGTTGGTTGGATTGATAAAGCTTTGTTCGATGCGGAGCTTTTGCTAATCGGCGAAGACGGTGCGCCATTCTTCGACAAGTCAAAACCCATCGCCTACATCATTCGGGGCAAGAGTTGGGTTAACAACCATGCCCACGTTCTCAGCGCCAAGTCGGGAGTTTCTTCAAATCAGTATCTCAAGCACTTCCTGGATCGGTTCGATTTTCACGAATACGTGAATGGAACGACACGCCTCAAGCTAACGCAGGGAGCAATGAATCGGATTCCCGTTCGCCTCGCTCCGCTCACCGAGCAGCGGCGGATTGTGGCGAAGCTGGAGACGCTGTTGGGCAAAGTGGACGCCAGCCAACGGCGGCTGGCGAAGATTCCCGTCCTGCTCAAGCGCTTTCGCCAATCCGTCCTCGCCGCCGCCTGCTCCGGCCGCCTCACCGCCGATTGGCGGGAGGAGAATCCAACCGAGGACACCCTACAAGACGATGAACTGCCGCGTGGCTGGCGAAAAACAACCGTTGAAGACCTCATTCCAAAGGGCGGAATCTTCGACGGCCCGTTCGGCTCGAATTTAAAAAGCGACGACTACACAGAGTCTGGCGTCCGTGTGGTTCGTTTGGAGAACATCGGGCAGCTTCGGTTTATCGGCGAGAAGGAGACGTTCATCAGTCGGGAGAAATACGAGACGCTGAAAAGGCATACGGTGGGTGAGGGAGACATCATCTTCGCCTCGTTCATCTCCGAAGAAGTGCGTGCTTGCGTGCTGCCCAAGTTGTCAACGAAGGCCGTCGCTAAAGCTGACTGTTTCTGTTTGCGCCCGAATCTGGAATTGGTTGACCGGCAATATCTCGTTTTCCAACTCATCAGCCAGAAATCCTACAACACGTTGGTCGAGGAGGTTCACGGTGCAACTCGCCCACGAATCAACACGACGCAGCTTCGGAAACTGGAAGTCAGAATTTGTCCGCTCCCCGAGCAACAGGTAATCGTGCGGCGAGTGGAGGGATTGTTTGCGCTTGCCGACCAGCTTGAGGTGCGGTTGGCCAAGGCGCGCGGGCAAGTGGGGAAACTCACGCCCTCCCTCCTCGCCCTCGCCTTCGCCGGCCAACTCGTCCCCCAAGACCTCAGCGACGAACCAGCCGAGAAATTGTTGGAGTGCATCGGTGTCGAAACAAACTCGAAACGAAACGCCAATTAGCCATGTCGGAAGAAACAATTGTAAAACTGAAATCAGACGGTGACTTGGTTGAGCAACAATTTGCTGACCGGATTGCGGCGGTGATCCCCTCCTATGCGAAAGTCTGGGCGGAATATATCGGCAATGATGGGCATGCACACGCGCTACCGATGGCTGGCGTGGAGCGGGAGGTCCTCGATTCACGTGAAAAGCAATGGCAGCGCATTTACACAATTCTGGAGAGCCTTGCCCTATGTTGGGAGATCGAGGACGACCTGCACAAAATCACCGAGATTACGGGCTTCAGGAGCTATGCGCAGAACCTCAATCTTTGGATGGCGTTCCATTCACACATGGGCCGAATACATGACATGGTGAAAGCTGTCGCGGGAGAATTGGACAGGCCCGACTTGCTCAAGCCTTTTGACGAGTATTGGAAGGATCGACACATCGTGCTGCACGGGCCTAAAGTCCCAATGAAGTGGGTTTACAACGCTCTCGCTGTTCCAGCACTAGGAGAAACGCCAAAGCACTGGAACGATAAAATGCTCTGGCAAGAACTTAAATCTACCGACTTTGAGTTCGTTTCCACGGGAGTCTCAAAGATACTGCGCGAACTCGAAGCGCGGTTGGAGCGGTGCTTTGCAGATCTCCGAAAGAGCATGCCAGCGAAGCATGGTTGGAGGCCAGTGTCATGGAACGCTGCCGTGAAGAATTTGAACTACGACGTGACTAAACAAGTGAGAGCAAACTTGTCTGTGTCATCGTCAGGACAGTTATCGTCGGCCGAATTCATTATCGGCTCTGGAACGGGCACAAACATTTCAGGAGCGGAAGATGGTTGAAGAACAGGAAATCGTGCGGCGAGTGGAGGGATTGTTTGCGCTGGCCAACCAGCTTGAAGTGCGGTTGGCCAAGGCGCGCGGGCAAGTCTGCAAGCTCACGTCCTCCCTCCTCGCCCGCGCCTTCGCGGGCAAACTCGTCCCCCAAAACCCCGCCGATGAACCCGCATCAGAACTGTTAAATCGCACCAAGTGAAACCGCATGAAATCTTTTATCTTCCTCCTGGGTCTGCTGCTTGCATTGTTGTTCCTGGCCGGTTGTCAGACGCCGCCACCAGCGGGCCAGGGCAGTCTCGCCTGGGTGGAGATTGACGGACGCACGGGTGCCGAAATCAGGCAGGCGACGGTCGAGGTTTTCAAGGAAAACGGCTATCGCTTGAAGACTAATTCCGTTCTGGCGGCGACCTTTGAAAAGCCCGGCGGCGCGGTGAACAACCTGGCTTACGGTGGCTGGGACTCCGGTGTGACGATCCGCGTGATTATCCACGTCGATGTCCAGAACAACGGCACACATTTGCTGCACTGCGAGGCATTCATGGTGCGCGATGTGGGCGACCGTTCCGTGGAAGAAGCGCAGCCAATCCACTACAGACGCGGGCCGTATCAGGAGTTGTTGAACCGCGTCAAAACGAAACTCCAATCCAGTTCATGAATCCATGAACGCGCGGATTTCCCAACTGAATTCGGACGGGCGCGGCAGCCCGCCCATGAAACAACGAGTGTTGCGGTGGCGAAGGCCCGAGCGCAAGTGGACCAGCTCACGCCCTCCCCCGAGGATGAGGGCCGGAAGGGAAAACGTTGCCGCCGCAGGCTCCATGAGGAGCAGTCTTCTTCTCTTCCTTGGCATTTTTAATCTGCTCACAATCTCTTCGCGGGGTGCGGCGCCGAACGAAGACATTGACCGGTTGCTCGATCCGATTCGCAAGCAACATGATCTGCCGGCGTTGGCGGCAGCGGTGGTGCAGGGCGGACGCACCGTTGCAATCGGCGCCGTCGGCTTTCGAAAATACGGCGAGCATGTCAAGGTCACGAGCGCTGACCCCTTCCACATCGGATCATGCACCAAGTCGATGACCGCCACGCTGATTGGCCTGTTGGTGGAACAAGGCCGGCTCTCCTGGGATACAACCATCGCGAACGTTTTCCCGGAACTCAGCTCGTCGATGCAGCCGCAATATCAGGACGTGACGCTGGAACAACTTCTCTCGCATCGCGGCGGGTTTCCTCACGAAACCCTGCCACCGGGTAAAACGTTTCCCGACCTGCACAACCTTCCCGGCACGCGGCGCGAACAGCGACGAGCTTACCTCGAGCTGGCGCTGCGCTCACCGCCAGAGGCCAGGCCGGGAGAAAAACACATTTATTCCAACATGGGTTACGTCGTCGCCGGCGCGATGGCTGAAAAAGCAATGAACGCTTCGTGGGAAGACCTGATGACGCGAATGTTGTTCAAGCCGCTGGGAATGACCAGCGCGGGATTCGGCGCCATGGGCACGCCCGGTAAAATTGATCAGCCCTGGCAACACACGCTGGAAGGAACGAACCATCACGCCATCGCTCCCGGCCCGCGCAGCGACAATCCTCCGGTCATCGGCCCGGCCGGAACGGTGCATTGTTCGCTTGGAGACTGGGCGAAATACGCCGCCGTCCACGTGCGCGGCGAGACGAACCGGGTCGGCCTGTTGAAGCCAGAAACTTTCAGAAAGCTGCACACGCCGATGTTCGGGGGCGATTACGCGTTCGGCTGGGGAGTCGCGAATCGCAACTGGGGCGGCGGACGCGTTCTGACACACAACGGCAGCAACAATCAAAACTTCGCTGTCGTCTGGATGGCACCATTGCGCGACTTCGCGGTGCTGGTGGCGACCAATCAAGGCGGCGACGAAGCGGCAAAGGCTTGCGACGAAACGGCGGCAGCGCTCATCACAGAGTTTCTCGCGAGCCGAAAGCGTGATTAAGCCGTGACAGCGAGCGCCGACGCGAAATAAACTTTTCTCGACTTATGAAATCGAAGCCATTCCTGAAACGGTTGCGTTTGATGGCGGCTAACCTGCTCATCTTTACCGCATTTTTTAACGCCGGGGAAAAATTGGCCGCTGCCACCGGCAAACCGAACGTCATTGTAATTCTTGCCGATGACCTGGGTTACGGCGATCTCGGCTGTTATGGGCATCCGCAATTCAAGACCCCGAATCTCGATCGCATGGCGAATGAAGGCGCGCGGCTGACGCAATTTTACAGCGCATGCCCATATTGCGCGCCATCTCGGGCGGCACTGATGACCGGGCGGTATCAATTCCGCAGTGGTATCGTGAACAATCCCGCGCCGGACGCGGGCATCAACAACATTGGCATTCCGGCATCCGAAATCACCCTCGGCCAGGCGTTCCAGAAAGCAGGCTACAAAACCATCTGTATCGGCAAGTGGCATCTCGGCCACAAGCCGGAATTCTATCCAACGCGCCATGGTTTTGATGAATACTTGGGCATCCTTTACAGCAATGATATGCGGCCCGTGCAGGTGCTCGACGGCGAGAAGGTCGTGGAGTATCCGGTCGTCCAGGCGACGCTCACCAAACGCTACACCGAACGCGCGCTGGCTTTCATCGAGCGCAATCGCAAGCGACCGTTTTTCATTTATTTTCCGGAAGCGATGCCGCACAAGCCGCTGGCCGCATCGGAGTCCTTTTACAAGAAAAGCGGCGGCGGACTTTACGGCGACGCGGTGACGGAACTGGATTGGAGCGTCGGCCAGATTCTCGCGAAGCTGAAGGAGCTTGGGTTGGACGAGAAGACGCTCGTCATTTTCACCAGCGACAACGGTCCGTGGTACGGCGGCAGCACGGGCGGCTTGCGCGGCATGAAGAGCAACACGTGGGAAGGCGGCATCCGCGAACCGTTGATTGCGCGGTGGCCTGGAAAAATCCCCGCCGGCCACGTCGGCCACGAACCGGCCATCATGATTGACATCTTCGTGACGGTGCTGACCGCCGCCGGGATTCCGATTCCCCAAGACCGCGTCATCGACGGCAAAGACATTTTCCCATTGCTGACTTCCAATGCAAAAAGTCCGCATGAAGCGCTGTTCGCGATGCAAGGCCCGAAGCTTTACACGGTCCGCAGCGGCCAGTGGAAACTGCACGTAATTGCACCCAACAAGCCAAAGCAGTGGAAGCCCGACGAAAAATGGATCGATCAACGCGCACCGGACGGGGTCACGATTCTTGCGCCGTTTGAGCAGGCTCACCCCAGTCAATATCCCGGCGTGTTGACCGGCGACGAAACCAAGGCGATGTCGTTGTTTGATCTGGAATCCGATGCGGCCGAACAACACGACGTCGCCGGCCAACATCCCGACGTGGTCAAACGATTGAAAGCGTTCTACGACGAAATGAACGGACAGGTGCAACTCGCTGAACAAAACAGACGGTCCGCCCAGGCGCAGAACCGATAGCGATGACTTTGCCGGTGGTGGTGGACCTCTGCCGGCGATTGAACGCTGTGGACGCGATCGTCCCGCATTGGTAAATGTGCAGGTCACCAGCTACGGCCAACAAATTATGAAACGGGCAGATCAAACTCAGTTTCCTTTCAGCGCGATACCGCTGCTCGCTTTGGCAGTTTTGTTTGCTGCTTCGCCATTGACAGCAACACCCCCCGATGTCTCAAAACAAACTCTTAAGCCCAACATCGTTTTCATTTTGATCGACGATCTGGGCTGGACGGATCTCGGTTGTTTCGGCAGCACATTTTACAAGACGCCAAACATCGACCGGCTCGCCTCGCGAGGAATGAAATTCACCGCGGCTTACGCTGCCTGCCCGGTGTGTTCGCCGACACGCGCCAGCATTCTGACTGGCAAATATCCCGCGCGACTTCATCTGACCGACTGGCTTCCCGGTCGCGGCGACGGACCTTCGCAAAGGTTGTTGCGTCCCGATTTCTTGAAGCAACTGCCGTTGAACGAAATGACGCTGGCCGAGGCATTGAAGCCGGCAGGCTACGTTTCGGCGAGCATTGGCAAATGGCATCTCGGGGGCAAAGGTTTCAGTCCGGAGGATCAGGGGTTTGATGTGAACATCGCCGGCAATGATGCCGGTTCGCCCCCCAGTTATTTCCACCCGTATCGCAACGCCAATCGCAGCATTCCGTCGCTCGACGACGGTGAACCGGGAGAATACCTCACCGACCGGCTCACCGCCGAAGCTGAAACATTCATTGAAAACAACAGAGCCAAACCATTTTTCCTCTATCTGGCGCACTACGCCGTTCATATTCCGCTGGCGGCCAAATTGGAACTCATCGCCAAATTCAAAACCGCCGCTCAGCCGGGCCAGACTCACACGAATGCGCTCTATGCGGCGTTGATCCAGAGCGTGGACGACTGTGTCGGGCACGTGATGAAAAAGTTGGAGCAACTCAAACTTGCCGACAACACGGTCATTTTTTTCATGTCGGACAACGGCGGCCTGTCAGTGAAAGAAGGTCCGAACACGCCATCAACAAGTAACGCTCCGTTGCGGGCGGGCAAAGGCTATTTGTATGAAGGCGGCATTCGCGAGCCGTTGATTGTGCGTTGGCCCGGTGTCGTTCAACCCGGCAGCGTTTGCCACACGCCGGTTTGCAGCATCGATTTTTTTCCAACCATTCTTGAGATGGCCGAAATCAAACCCCAACAGCCTGTCGATGGGTTAAGTCTCGTGCCGCTGCTCAAGCAGGCAGACGGCTTCAAGCGCGACGCGCTTTACTGGCATTATCCGCATTACGCAAACCAAGGCGGCAAGCCGGGCGGGGTTATTCGTCAGGGCGACTATAAGCTGATTGAGTTTTACGAAGACGGACACTTGGAGCTTTACGATCTCGAGCACGACATCAGCGAAAAAAGCAATCTGGCTGACAAGATGCCGGACAAGGCAATGGAGCTGGAAAGGAAACTCGATGCGTGGCGTCGCGATGTGAAAGCCCAAATGATGAATCCCAATCCGAATTACGATCCTGGCGCGAAAACAGCGAAGTAGGATGCACGTGTAACAGGACGCACTGTATTTGGTTCAAACAACTCATGAAACGCTCATGGCCCACTCCGCCTCGTTATCTCGGCGGCTACACAGCCGGGAGAATTTTCGCTCTCAGCTTGTTTTCTTTTTGCCCGGTCGCTTCCATTCTTCCGTCTGCCGAATCCGCTCAAGCACCGCCCGGCAATGGCTGCTGATCGTGTTTGGCGTGATCGCTTTTCCGGTTGGATTATTTTTATGGAATGGTTTGGGGATTTATTTTGGTTTGGGCGAAACAAAAGGAAAGGTCGATCTCAAAATATCCGTAGCAACTTTTGCATTGCTGCTGTTCGTTATTGCCGTTGAACTTGTGATCGGCAGTCGCTAATAATTTGCAGCCACAAGGGACTGAATTTAGGTCTTATGACCACAAAATCGATTGCACTTCTCTGTTTTCTCGTCACTGACTTCTTTGGAACCTTCTTTGCTGAATCAACCAATCAAGTTGAACTCGTCGAAGTCCGCAAAATCTGGGACCAGTCGCCGCATAATGCATTCACCGATCTGGTTCGGTTCAAAGGCAATTGGTTTTGCGTTTTCCGTGAAGGCAAAGCCCATGTTTCACCCGACGGCGCATTGCGAATCATCACGTCCAAGGACGGCAGGATCTGGACCTCCGCCGCGCTGATTACCGACGACAAAAGCGATTTGCGCGATGCCAAGATCACGATCACTCCAAAAGGCCAGTTGATGTTGAGTGGCGCCGGCGCGTTGCATCAACCGGCGGAGTTCAAGCACCAGTCATTCGCCTGGTTTTCCAGTGACGGAAGGAAGTGGAGCACGCCGGTCAAGATTGGCGATCCGAATTTCTGGCTTTGGCGAACCACGTGGCATAAGCAGACCGCCTACAGCGTTGGCTACGACACGACCGCGGAAAAATCCATCCGGCTTTACACGAGCAAGGATGGCCGGCGATTCGATACGCTGGTGTCAAACCTTTTTGCCGAGGGCCATCCGAATGAATCCTCGATCATCTTTCTACCCGATGATACCGCGCTCTGCCTGCTCCGTCGTGACGGTGAAAAGTCAGCGGGCAAATTGGGCGTCGCGAAGCCGCCGTACACGGAGTGGCAGTGGAAAGACCTTGAGGTGAAAATCGGCGGGCCGAGGATGCTTTGGCTGCCGGATGGCAGGATCGTTGCCGCCGTTCGGCTTTATGACGGTGGCGCGCGTACGGCGTTGATGTGGGTGGAGGCCGATGCCGGCAAGCTTACCGAATTCCTTAAACTTCCTTCCGGCGGCGACAACAGCTATCCAGGTCTCGTCTGGCACGATGGTTTACTCTGGGTCAGTTATTATTCCTCGCACGAGGGCAAGACAAGTATTTACCTGGCGAAGGTAAAACTTCCGGCAAAGTGAGAAATACATTTTGAATCCAAAAGGATGCCTTTCCGTCCAAACCAAGCCGGCTGATCCGGCTCATATACCAGGATTCGGTTCAGATAGAACAAAACGGGATTGACATCGCGGGCAAGAACAGTGCTTTTAAGCGGCGTGTTTCCGTTAACCGTTTATTAAGGCGATGACATTTTGATTCACAATTTATGAAATTAGATCGTTCCAACAAGAGTCTTACAAACCGGGCCCGCGTTTTTTTCTCGCTGATCCTCGGATTGTCGCTGACCGGCTACGCGCAGCCCGCTTCTCATTCGGCGGCCACCGGCCCACTGACGCCCCTCGACAAATACGTCGCCAAGCCCGACCCAAATTACAGCTATCACCTCGTGGACACCGTCAAAGGCGAGGGGCAGACCACTTACATTTTGGAAATGACCTCGCAGGCCTACCTGACCACGAATGAAGTGAACCGCCCCATTTGGAAACATTGGATGGTCATGGTCAAACCGGACAACGTGACGAGTTCCAAATCGCTGTTGTTCATCACCGGCGGCAACAATAACAGCTCTGCGCCCAAGTCCGCGGAAGCCAACATCATTCAAACTGCGGTCAAAACGAAATCCATCGTCACTGAATTGCGAATGGTGCCCAACCAACCCCTCACGTTTGCCGGCGAAACAACGGGCCGCTCCGAAGATTCTTTCATCGCTTACACCTGGGACAAATTCCTTCGCACCGGCGATGCCAAATGGCCGGCGCGTCTGCCCATGACCAAAAGCGCCGTGCGGGCGATGGACACGGTAACCGCATTTTTCGCCAGCCCGGAAGGCGGCAGGGTCAAGGTCGATTCCTTCGTTGTGGCGGGCGGCTCCAAGCGTGGTTGGACGACTTGGACGACGGCTGCGGTCGATAAACGGGTCATCGCCATTGTTCCTTTTGTCATCGACTTGCTGAACAGTGAAGCCTCCTTCAAACATCACTGGGAGGCTTACGGTTTTTGGGCGCCGGCGGTGGGGGATTATGTGGCGATGGGAGTCATGGATTGGACTGGCACACCGGAATATCGGGCGCTGATGAAAATCGAAGAACCGTATGAATACCGTGACCGACTGACGATGCCCAAGTTCATCATTAATGCGGGCGGCGACCAGTTTTTCCTGCCGGACTCATCACAGTTTTACTTTAAAGATCTGCCGGGAACAAAATATCTTCGCTATGTCCCGAATGCGGACCACTCGCTCCGAGGCTCGGATGCCTGGCAAACGTTGCTGGCCTGTTACAATGCAATCCTGACCGGCGCACACCTCCCGGAGTTTTCCTGGACGTTGGAGAAGGACGGTTCCCTGCACGTGAAAAGCATCGACAAACCGTCCGAAGTGAAACTCTGGCAGGCGACGAATCCCGACGCGCGGGATTTCCGTCTCGAAAAAATTGGCCCGGCTTACAAGAGCACACCCCTCACCAGCGAGGGCGGCGGGATTTACATCGGCAAAGTGCCCAAGCCGGACAAAGGCTGGACCGCGTTTTTTGTTGAGTTGACCTACAACAATGGCAACTCGGAGCCCTTTAAGTTCACCACTCAAGTCAGCGTGGCGCCGGATGTATTGCCCTACAAGTTCGAACCGAAGACGGTGCGGAATTAGGGGGTTTTGGTCCTGGAAACTGAATCGCCCCTGTGAATAGCGCCTTGCCCGAGTGCGCGGAGAGGCACGCTTTTCCAAAACAAAGGTAACTTTGACCGGCTGCCAATCGTTTCAAGGATTACAAGCGCATCCGCTTTCTCAGTCTCTGAAGTTCGCGTTTGCGCGTAACTTTTGAAGAGACTACTTTACGCACTCTTGAACACATGAAAAAACTGTTGGTTTTACTGGCGGTTCTGGCGGTGATCGGTGGCGGCTTTTATCTTTGGAAAAGTTGGGGAAAAACCAACCATGCCAACGGTGCAACGGCTCGACCCACCACCGCGGTCGTTGAATCGCGCGACATCCATTTTGCCGTCAATGCCGCCGGCGAAATCGGCCCGGCGGATCAAGTCTCTGTCCGACCAGAGATCAACGGGAAGATCAATTTTTTGTCGGTTGATATTGGCGACCAGGTCAAGAAAGGCAGCATTTTGTTCACCCTCGACGATCAAGACTTGCAGACCCAACGCTCTTCGACCCTGATTTCCATTGAGGCAGCGAGATTGAATGTGGAAAAAACCAGGCGCGGCTATGAACGCAGCCTGGAGCTTTACAAAGAGAAGCTGATTTCTCAGGAGTTGTTCGATGACACCAAGACCGAATATGACCTCGCCAAGAATTCCCTCCAGAAAGTTGAGAAAGACCTCGGCCTGGTTGAATACGAACTCACCAAAACAAAAATCCTCGCCCCATTTGATTGCACGATTCTGACCCGCCCGGTTTCGGTCGGGCAAGCGGTGTCCGGCTCCGCCGGGGTGGCCGGCGGAACTGAAGTTTTGACCATCGCCAACCTTAACGAAATGGTCATCAACGCCCATGTCAATCAGGCCGACGTATCCCGTTTGAAATCGGACCAGCAGGTGGAAGTGCAGGTGGAGGCCGTGACCGGACTTAACGTCACCGGCACCGTCGAACGCGTCGCGCCCCAAGCCACCATCAAGAACAACATCAAAGGTTTCGCGACCCGCATCCTGCTTCGCGATGTCGATAAGCGAATCCGGCCCGGCATGACGGCCAACATCAAAATCCCTGTGGCTTCGAAGGACAACGTGCTGGCGGTGTCGCTCGCGGCGGTGTTCACCGAGCAGAATGAGGAAACGCAGCAGAACGAACGTTTTGTGTACGTGAAGAAAGACGACACTTACGAACGGCGGCCGGTGCAGATAGGCGTCTCTGATTTTTTCTACGCCGAAGTGGTAAAGGGACTGTCGGCCGATGAAGTGGTGGCATTGGAATTGCCAAAAGACGAACTTGCAAAACTGGCCAGAAGTCCGACCGGCGCGCACACGAACAAAACGGAGGCAGGCATCGGCAAGTCGGGTAGCGGTACCAACGGCACCAGCCCCGGGACTGCGGGCAAATCGCCTTCCGGTGGCGGCACGACCACTCGTTAGCAAACTTTTCTTGTATCATGTCATTGGTGGAACTTCGCAACGTCAGCAAAATCTACCACCTGGGCGGGGAGGAGATTCGCGCGCTGGACAACGTTTCGCTCGACATCGAATCCGGCGAGTTTATCTCCATCATCGGCCCGTCCGGCAGCGGCAAATCCACGCTGATGCACATCCTGGGCTGCCTGGACTCTCCCACCAGCGGCACCATCAAACTGGACGGCACCATGATTCAGGGCGCGTCGCCGCGCGAACTGGCCCGCATTCGCAATCGCAAAATCGGGTTTGTTTTCCAGTTCTTCAATCTGCTCCCGAAATTGAACGTGTTACAGAACGTGGAGTTGCCCATGGTTTACAGCGGCGTGTCCGCGCGCGAACGACATGAGCGCGCCGTGGCGGCGCTCAAAATGGTGGACCTGGAGAACCGGAGCAAACATCGTCCCTCGCAACTTTCCGGGGGGCAGCAGCAACGCGTTGCCATCGCCCGCGCATTGGTCAATTCACCCAAAATCATTTTTGCGGACGAGCCGACGGGCAATCTCGACACCAACACCGGCGAAGCCATCCTGCAACTTTTCTGCAAACTGAGCCGCGAAGGCAGCACCGTCATTCTCGTCACGCACGATCCGGAAATTGCCGCCGTCACACCACGCCGGATTGAAATACGCGATGGCAAGATCGCGGAAAAGGTGGATGCGAGGTTGGCGGGACTGGACCGGGTGGCGCGGACATTCTGACAGGTCAAATGAATCTTTGGAATGCCATCGTCATCGGGTTCAAAGAAATCTGGGCGCACAAATTCCGCTCCGTGCTCACGATGCTGGGCATCATTCTCGGCGTTTCGAGTCTGGTCGCGATGTCCGCGATGGTCAAAGGCATTGAGATCGGCGCCAAGGAAGCGTTGGTCGCCATCGGCGGCCTGCAAAAAATCCGGATTGAGGCACAGAAAGTACCCATCTATCAGCGATACCTGACCGACCAGGCCGTGGGCGTGACCCTGAACGACGTCTATGCCCTCCAATCCAGCGCTCCCCTGGCTGCGCTTGTCTCTCCCGAAATGCGTTTGTACGGCGCAACCGTCTCGGCCAATGGCAAAACCTACCGGCCCTGGGTCTGCACGGGCGTCTGGCCGGTGGCAATCGAGATGTACGAACACGTCGTCGAGCACGGCCGAATGTTCAACGAGATTGACGACGAGATGGCGCGCAGTGTTTGTGTCATCGGCACGGAGGTGCGCGACGAGATTTTTGGTTCCCCGCAGCAGGTCGGCCACGAAATCATTCCGTTGGGCGAAACCATCAACATCAATGGCCAATCTCTCACCATCATCGGCATGTTTCAGCATTACGAGAACGAACAGGACCGCAAGCAACGGGAACTTGCGCTTCAGCAAGCCGAACCGAACAAGACCGGACCCGCCCGCAGTCGCGGCTGGGGCACCACCAGCCAAAATTGGGCCTTCAAACTGAAGAACGCCTCCGTGTTGATACCACTCAACACGATTTGGATCAAATTCCGCGCCGGTGGCACCGCTGGCCCGGGCGGCTGGGGCGCGACTGTCGCAGCGGCAGACCCGCGACTGTCCGTCCTGGAAGTCAAAGTCGCGGAGGTCGAACACTTGAACGCCGCCCTGCAACAAATCCGCAACGTGCTCATGAGCACGCACAAGGGAATCGAAGACTTTTATTTTCGCACGCAGGAGGAGTGGGCCGAAAACATCGACACCTTTGTCAGAAATGCCCGGATGAGCGGCTCGATCATCGCCGGCATCAGTTTGTTGGTCGGCGGAATCGGCATTATGAACATCATGCTCGCCAGCATCTCCGGACGGATTCGCGAAATCGGCATCCGCAAAGCGGTCGGCGCCGGCACGGGTGCCGTGTTTATTCAAATCCTGGTGGAAAGCGTGGTGATCGCGGTGGTCGGCGGGCTGGCCGGACTGGCGGGGTCATACGCGCTGGTAAGATCAATGAGTTCGTTTTCGCCTACGGGCAATGATCCCGTCATCACGGTCACCGCCATGGCAATAGCGTTTGGCTTCAGCGTTTGCATCGGCATTCTTGCCGGTTTGATTCCCGCCTTTAAGGCCGCCCGGCTCGATCCGATTGTGGCGTTACGATATGAATGATTGTTCGTGCGAATCGAAATCATGAATTTTCTGAACGCCATTTTGATCGGGTTCAAGGAAGTCTGGGCGCATAAGTTTCGTTCGCTGCTCACCATGCAGGGCATCATCCTGGGCGTGGCCAGCTTGGTGGCAATGGCGGCGGTGGTCGCCGGCATGGAAAACGGCATGAAGGAAACGATGATCGCCACGGGCGGCGCGGACAAGGTGTTGCTACAACAACAGCCCGTGCCCGCCTACCAGGAACATCGGGCCGACGAAGCGCCCGGAAGAACCATGGTCGATGTGCAGGCGTTGCGGAAAAGCGCGCCGCTCATCCGCCTCGTCTCACCGGAGATGGCGTTTCAAGAGTACGTCACCATCACGCATGGCGACAAAATGGTGAACCCATCGGAGTGTGTCGGTGTCTGGCCGGCGGTGTTGGACATGAATCTTCATACGCTGGAGCACGGGCGTTTCTTCAACGAGCTTGACGAAGAGAACGCCAACAGCGTGTGTGTAATCGGCACCGGCATTCGCGATGAGTTGTTTGGCAACCCGGAAAAAACCGGACAGGAAATCGTCCCCATCGGCGAACTCATCAACATCAATGGCCAGCCGTTCACCATCGTAGGCATGTTCACCCATTACGAGAGCGAACAGGAACGCAAAGAGCGGGAGTTGGCGAAATCGAAACCGGCCGAGAAGCGCGCCGGCCCGGTGCGAAAGCGCGGCTGGGGCGGACGCGGCGGCTGGGCTTTCTACAGCAAAAACTACACCATTTACATTCCGTTGAACACGATGTGGCTCAAGTTCCGCTCCGCCACCGGCACGAACAGCATTCCGGATCCGCGCCTGACGGACATCGACATGAAGGTGGCCAGTCTGGATTTGTTGGAGCCGGCGTTGCAACAGGTCCGCAATGTTCTTTTGCTCACGCACAAAGGGATTGAGGACTTCAGTTTCCAGACGCAGGAAAATCAGATTGAAAACATCAACACGCAGATTCACAAAGCGCGATTGAGCGGCGGCATCATTGCCGGCATCAGCCTGTTGGTAGGCGGCATTGGGATCATGAACATCATGCTGGCCAGCATCAACGAACGCATCCGGGAGATCGGTATTTGCAAAGCGGTTGGCGCGACGGGTTCCGCCATCTTCCTGCAAATCCTGGTGGAGGCAGTCGTCATCGCCGTGGTGGGGGCTCTGTTGGGATTGTTCGCTTCCTACAACGTGGTGGAGTTGGTGACCATCATGGCCCCGTCGCAAAACGCGCCGGTCATCAAGCCGGAAGTCATGGTGATTGCGATGCTCTTCAGCGCTGGCGTGGGAATCATCGCCGGATTGTTCCCCGCGTTCAAAGCCGCGAAGCTGGATCCCATTCAGGCCCTTCGCCGCGATTGATCACTCGGCTGCGATCTTGATCGTGTGGGTTACCGGCACGAAGGCTTGCCGGATCGCGTCGGCCAGTGGAACGCGGGCTTGTTCTGTCAATGCCACGGTTGCAGCCATGTCCACTTTGCCTTCTTCACCGTGAAACAGTTGTTTGATTTGTTTGGTTTCGTAGTTCTGCTTGGCGGTCACGGCAGCGTCCACTTTTGCAAACGCCTCGGAGAACGGATTCGCCGCGAAGTCCGCGGCCAAATTTACCCCTTGGGCCAATTGATCGGCGGAGTAAGATTTGGTTTCCGCGCCCCACGTCACTTTGTAATTCTTCACCGTTCCACCCTTGACCAGCAATGTCAGCCGGTTCAATTCCTGATTGAATGGAATCAGCGTCATGGCTGAACGGATGTTGTCGTCCTTCGCCACATCGCCGCCCGCGGCGCAAAACGGATAACGCCGGCTCTTGATTTGCACTTCGCCGTCTTTGAAGGCCAACAATTCGTGCCCGGCAGAGACGCTTGCTTTTTGTGAACCCAGGTTCACCGTGATGGTGCCGATCTCGCCGTCCAGATCGAACGCTTTCAAGAACGCGTAAGCCATGACGAGATGCCCGGCCCAACCCGGATGCACGGCATCCTTGCCCGCGATCAAATAATCCGGACCGTATTTCTGGTGCGCGGCAAATTCCGTCGTTAACATCGGCCAAAAGACGTCCGCAAAACCAATCCTCTCTGCCTGCGCAATTTCGATGTCGAGGTTGCGCAGTTCGCAGAGATTCAAATTCAACTCCTCCGCTGAACCCTTGGCCCACGGCACTTTCGGCCCAACACAGCCCGGCGAGCCGAGGATCACTCGCGCGCCATCATGTTTGAAAGCTTCGACGACTGCGATGGAGGCTTCGCGATAACGCTGCCCGATCTCCGGCGCGTAGGCGCGGTAGCCATGGTCATTCATGCCATAGCAAGTCGTGGCAATGGTGGGCCTGAACCGCAGACAATCATTGGTCATGCGAGCGAGAAAACCCGGCGCCCTCTCGCCGCCCCAGCCGTATTGGCGCACCGTGATCTCCAATTCGGGGACGCAAACCGTGAGGTAGGTTTCCATAATCCGCGAATACATCTTCTGCTCGGTGATGGAATCGCCGCAAATCGCCAGACGATCGCCTGTCTGCAAAACCAGATGGGAAGGTTGTGGCGCCTTGACCGGCTTGAATTTCTCGAAATAAGAATCGGCGGGCTTCTGCTCGAGGGGTTGAGCATTGGCGACGAGGGAGAAGGCAGCGATGAAAAGCGCGAGCAGTCGTGTTAGTTGCATAGTATAGAAAGTGTTTGGTTTTCGCCGGCTACCGTCAAGTATTGCTTAACGTTGATGAGTTTATGCGCTCAACTCCGCTGATTATTTGCCCGCCGCCCACTTCAGACTGTTTTGGAGAACCGTTTTGTAGGAAGGATGTTCGTGCGCGTTGCCATCGTGACCCAACGTAATGCAAACGATGCGCGCTTTTGGATGTTTCGTGATCCAGACAACCGGGAACGTTTTGCCGGTGATTGGACTCTTGCCCGTTGCCAGGACCTGAAGAGGTGTCCCCTGCTCGTCTTGAATGAAATTGTACAGCTCGTCCGTGATTTTGAAATTCATCGGAACACCCGCCATGAGCGGATGAGCAGGTTCAATCACGGTGACTTCAAACTCACCGAACTTATCGTGACTCTTGGCGCCGCCGCCGACCAGCACACGATTATATTCCGGCCAATCTTTCCAGTTGTACCAAAGGGCCGGATGCACCAGCAGCAAGCCTTTTCCTGAGTCGGCAAATTCAAAAATTCCTTTCCGCAGCGCGGGATCGGTCATCGGCTGATTGTTGCTCAGATACAGCACGTCAAGTTCTTGCAGCGCGGGTAAAATAGTGGGGATTTGTTCCGTGTAGTTCACCATCGCGTTGCCGGTTGCAATTAACGTGGCGGCGTCCGCCTGGTTAAACCAGCTGCCAAAATCGTGCGAACTCCCGCCACCCACGATCAATACTCTGGTGACAATGGATGAAACGCCGTTACTGAAATTCCCCGGAGCTACCGTCGAAGAAATCTGCTTTGGGTCAGCCTCCGCCAGTTCTGCCGTGATGCCCACGAACGTTGGCGCGACGATATTATCGAAACTTTCCAGGGTGATTTTTTGAATGACCGCCGGGTGTCTTAATGCTTTCGTGAACCAGCGGACCTGGCCATGCGTCACCAAGTCCGGCACTTGTTTCGAGCCGGGCACTTCATAACTTGCGTTGATGTAATCCACGAACTCCACGCCGTTCTTCAAAATAATTTCCTCGCGCTGCCCGTCGGCGTATTGAACCTCAACTTTGGCGACCGGCAGATTTTCATTCTTGCTGTCGCCGCAGCAAGGCCAGGCCCAGCCACCCACGCCGCCGAGGAAATGCAGTTTGCTCGCTTTGACGCCCACGTTTGTAATCTCAACTTTTTGCGCGAGCGTTTTGGCAAAACCACTGCCGCCCTTGAGAACGATTACGTTATTGCCGGTCGTGGTTTTGGCCGGATTGACGATCTCAAACGGAACATCGCCGGCCTTGATCAATCCGAATTTTCTGAACTCCAGCGTTTCCGCCAGACTTTCCTGAGTAATGTAAATGCCCTTCCGGCTGTCGGCGGTGAACGCGGGCTTGAGATCGAGCACGCGATATTTCGCTTCACCGGCGCAGATGTAACCCAGCAGGTCGCGCAAACCGTCGCCCCCCAGCGCCTCAAATCCGTTCGGCATGAGTGAGAGACCGGTGTTGCGACGCGATTTAATATCGGCGGTCTTAACTTCCACGTCGCCGCTGGCGTTGCGCAGCATCACGCTGGTTTTGTTTTCGCGAGCAATGATCCCGTCGAACGACTGGCCATCCTTCGTCTCAACGCTGTAAGAAATGAAGCTCGGCTCCACCACGCGGTTCGGATCAAGCACGTGGACGAGCAACTCTGGCGCACCATGCACGCCCATGCCGGTGAGATCAGGCGCAAGGTCTTTGCCTTCGCCATTGAACTTGTGACAAGTGGCGCAATTTTGCGTGAATAGTTTGTGGCCGTTTTCAACGTCGCCCGGTTTCTCAACGAGTGGTGTGAACTTCGCGATAAGTTCGTTCTTTTCTTTCACTTCCGGCCCGCGCAATTCGTCGATGACGGCGTTGGCGCGCTGGGCCACGTTATTGTCGCTGTGAGTCCGCAAACGGTGGATCGCCGCCGGGCCGAGCGTGGTGAGGTTGATTTGACCGCTCTTGAGGGCTTCAACCAGCGCCAGCGACCAATCAGCACGTTTGATCAATTGACCAAAAGCCGCTTCCTGCAACTCCGGCGAAAGTTTAGGATGCGCCACAACAAGGATTGAGCCAACGGACGAATCCGCGGTGGCACCAAGCGATTCAATGACCCGGCGTTGCAAAGCCGGCGAACCGGACGAGCCGAAAATTCTGGCAACGGATGGCAGAACGTCCGCATTCATCTGACGCACGGCCAGCAAACTAATAACGACCTGGGCGCGGTGTTCGTCAGGTTGCGAGGCGTCGTTTAATTGGGAAGTGAGCTTCGCCACGAGGGATTTTAAGTCGCCTGACAACGCACCGCTTTTGTCCCAGCGAGCAATGAGCGGAAGAGCGGCGGCAGGCACGACGGGGTTGGCCGAAGCGAGCAAAGATTGAAACGCCTTCTGTAATTCCGGTGTCCACACGGGGAATGTCTCCGGTTTCAATCCTTTGGCCAGGTTTTCCAAAACGATTTGTTTGAGGGCGTCGGCGGAGGCGGCTTCAGCGGCAATTGAAGCCACCAGTTGCGCGGCAAGTCCGGCATCCTGTTTTGACGCCACTTGCTTGCTTAACTCACCAACCAAACTAATCAATGGCTCAGGATTTGTCGCGGTCAATGCTGCGCTGAGGAAAATGGTCGGTGCTTTCGCACCGACAGCGACGACGGCAGACTGTGACCACTGGTCTTGCAAGTCCGGGTAAATCGCCACCAATTCTTCCGTGATCTTTCGGGTTACTGGAAAAGCGTTCGTCAGGCCGTCTGTGCGCAAGGCCGCCTTGCGCCTAATTTCTTCAGTCGTCGGAAACGCACCGAGAGCGACAATGGCTGCAAGCCGCGTGCGTGGATCGGAATTTTTGAGGCGCGGAAGAATCGAAATTCCAAGTTTTGGCCCATAACCAAGGGTCAAGGGATTCTCCGCGGCGATTTGAAGCGCATTCTTGCTTATGGCCGGCGCGGTGTCGTTGATGCCAGAGATTAACTCGAGTGTGCCTAATCTGCCCATGGACTCCAAAAGCCAGAGTGCATGAATGCGGGCATATTCCGGCGCATCCTTGGATTTTAACAAATTACGTAATTTGGAGACAGTCGCACTATCTCCTCGCTCACTAAATCTTATCAACGGCTGTTTGTTCGCCGCGCGGGCGTTATCTGGCGCATACTTGGGTTTCAACCTGTCACTTGGCTTGAAGGCGGCTGCCGCGTCAGCGCTCTCACTCAATAACCGTTGCGCTGTCATCCGCACCGCGCGATTGGGATGCTCCAGCGCCTTGACGAGTTGTTCGGGCGACGCCGTTGCCAGATTCGGCACCACAAGCTCCTTTGCTTGCTTGTGATCGACGCGCCAGATGCGCCCGAAGTAATGATCGCGATCCGGTCGTACCGCGGCGTTGACGCCATTGTGCTTGGGGCCGCGCGTGTCGTTGTGGATCACGGCTTGGTTGTAGAAATCGAGAATGTAAAGCGCGCCGTCCGGCCCGATGCGCGTTTCAATCGGGCGGAACCAAAGATCGTGCGAGCCGATGAATTCCGCTTCCCGAGTTTTGTTCGCAGTGTAGCTCACGCCCTCAGGCGTCACGACTTCGTGATGGACGATGTTGATGGTTGGCTCGGTCGTGAAATAATTGTAGCGCCACTCGCCCGGCCACGTACCGCCGTCGTAAATGGCGCAACCGGCGGCCGCCGTGAATGAGCCAACCAAATCAATTTGCACATAAGCCAGGTTCTCAGATTTTATGAGCGGGAAAGATTTTGGGCTTTTCTTTACGATCTTGAAACTCGTCGTGTTGCCGACCTTCCCGCGCGCCAAAACGTCTTCCGGAAGGACAACGTTCATGAGCAGGTCGCCGCTGGTCGGCTGGGTGAAAAAGAGTTCGTTTTCCCAGCCAAAGTCCAGACCCCATGTGTTGCCGCCTTTCGAGCAATACTGCTCGAACGCGCTGCCGTCCGGCTTGAAGCGCACGACGCCGGAGTTGATACGGCCAAAGTCCTTGTCGCCCCCGCCGTTCTTTACGTGATCGCTGCCGCTGTAACCATGCGTCGCATAAATCCAGCCATCGTAACCCCAACGCAAATTATTGATCACGGCGTGCGTGTCGAAAGTGCCGAGACCGGTGTAAAGCTTTTCCACCCGGTCCGCCTTCCCATCCCCATTCGTGTCGCGCAACCAGAGGATGTCCGGCGCTTGCGACACAATCACGCCATCGCGGTAAAAGACAAATCCCGTGACCAATTCCAATCCCTCGTAGAAGATTTCCTTTTTATCCATGCGCCCGTCACCATTCGTGTCCCGGAGAATGCTGATGCGGTCGTGCGCCGGACGTTCTTGCTTGCCGGGTGTGTCGTCCAATCCGCCGTGGTCTTTCCAGGGTGCGGCGCTCTGGTCGGGCTTGATGCCGCGACGTCCGTTGGGATACTCCGGCGTTTCGGCCACCCACAGCCGCCCGGCGGAGTCCCAGTCGAGCGCAATCGGCTTGTTGATGAGCGGTTCCGCGGCGACCAGTTTGATGTTGAAATCAGGATGAAGTTCGAGTTTCGCAGCGGCTTTTTCCGGAACCGTAGGGCCGCCTTCAGGATAACGCAGGTTGGAGAGTTCTTCCTTGCTGCAAAGCGAATTAACATCGCGCTTGCCGGCCCAGGCGATGCCGCGCAGGACGACGGCGCGAAAATGCGGCAGGTTGAACGATTTGTAGTGATGACCAGGAATGCACACGAACGCGCGGTAATTGTCCTTCTCGTAAGTCCACATCTGCGGGATGACATCGTAAATGTGCGGAAACGGTTGCCCGTTCTTCATGTTTCGTTTGTCCGGCGACCAGGAGGCGGCGAGGATTTTCGCCTCCGGCATCAGGTGCAGGTCCCAGTAAATTTCGTCGTTGAAATCGAAGTTCGAGCATTCATCGGTGATCGGGTTCTGCTGATCGAGGTAGTAAAACGAAATGTCGCCTTCGAACCACTTCGAGTGTCCGTGCTCCCACGCGCCGCCAATGATGGTCTTGAACCATTGCGGATCGTTGCCACAAACCGAGTCATGCAACGCGACAATGCCGCCGCCGCGCTTGAGAAACTTGTCAAGGTTTGCGCGGTCTTCCGGCTTGATCGTGCCGCCTTCCGCCGAATACATGACCAGCACGTCCGTGTTCTCCAGTTGCGTGGCCGTCGGAAAACCAATCGCGCCATCGCACTTCGTGCCACGTTGATTGAGCATCACCTTCCATTCCTTCAGAAAGAGCGGGCCGTCGTGCTGACCGTTGCCGGCCGGCCCGTGCGTTTTCTCGCCGGCGCGGATAAAGACGCGGAGCGGCTTGTTCTGTTGGGCAAGTAGCGGCGTGAGGGAAATAATCAGCGCGAGAGCGAAGGCACATTTTCGTTTCATAATCTCTGATTCGGAAATCCGGTGAGACCCTACTCCCTTTCCGAGTTGCGCCGAAAGAAAATTTTAACGATTCAGGATGATGGAAACACCCGAGTAAAATCAGAATCGGGCTGAAAGAAATCGCTAATAAATCTGACGTATGAGAACCCAATAAAAATGAAATGGGAATGACAAAATAAGTTTGGCCAGGTAATGAGCAACGACGTTTTAAGCTGGCAAAGCTAAGACCGCAGTGACGCGCGGAGAATGAACTAACCGAACCGAGGCCAGCGGCTGAGAATATTCGAGTTTTCTACGTTCACTCCGAATTGTGAATTTGCGGGCATCCCCTGTGCGTTTGGTCGCACACTCAAAAGCAGGCTTGATGTTGCCGTTTGTCCGGGCAATCGTTTTGTCGTTCACCGTTCGATTGAACTTGATGAAACAAATGTCGCCTGCACGTTGGTTTCCGATTTTGCTTGGTGCTTTATGCACGATGCCGGCAGCCAGTTGGGCGCAGCGGGCGTCAAATTGGCGGGCGTTCAAAGCGGCCGATGGGTTGACGGAATCGTTTACCACGTCGGTGACGGTAAGCCCACGCGGCAATGTCTGGGTCAGACATTTCGACGTAGATACGATCAATTGGTTCGATGGTTATGAGGTGAAATCCATTCCTTCACCGGGAGTCGGAAATTACCGGGTGTATGAAGGCCGGGCTGGACAACTTTGGGCTGTCTATCCGGAGGGGCTGCAGGAATATCGTGACGGAACGTGGATTCGTTATCCGATCAACGAAATCCGCGCTGAATACCAAGCGAACGCCCTGCGCCAAACCTGGCCGGTGTCGCTCGTGCCGATGAAGCAGGGGCACGTGTTGTTTTTGTTGACGGATCGATTGATGGAATTCGACAACGAGTTTCAACCGAAAACCACCGTCATTCGTCATGTGAACCAGACCCGGCTGGGAAAATTTTTGGACCTGATTGCCGCGCGGGAGGGCGGCGTTTGGATAAGTGGCATGAAAGGTCTTGGCCGATTTCCGGGAGCGGGCCGCGTTTTGAATGCAGAAACCGAATGGCAGGAGTTTATTTTGGAGGCACAGCTTCAGGTTGAGGATTTGAAGTCGCCAGTCGAAGATGACCAGGGCGGCATCACAACCGTGGCCGAGTCGTTGGCCACTCACCACAAGGCGCTGGTCTATTTTGACGGGCGGCAGTGGACTGTTCGCGAAGCGCGCGGGGAGAAAATTCGCCATGCCTGGCGCGATGCGGACAACCGCTTTCGATTCACCACCATCAATTCATTGTTTCACTTTGAAGCGGACGGCGCGCAGATCATCGAAGACGAAGAAGTTTCGGCGGGTTCTTATTTCGACGTCGCGACGGAACCTAATGGTATTTTCTGGCTGGCCACTTCCGAGGGATTGTTTCGTTACGCGCCATTGACCTGGCGTACTCCCGCCGCCGTTCGCCACCTGAATTCGCTCGTGCATTCGATTCGGGAAGATCGCGCGGGTCGGCTCTGGTTCGCCAATGCCACTTCGTTGAACGTGCTCCAGGATGACCATTGGAAAACCCATGGCTTCCCGGACAATCTGGAAATCAATTTTCAAGCGACCGACGCGCTCTTTAGTCCCCCCGATGGCAGCATAGTAATGGAAGGCGGCGGAAAGCTGTTGCGATTTGATCCACCGACTGAATCGTTCAGCCTTGTTTCACGACCCTTGACGGCGCGGACCAAATTGATCGGCCAACTTGATGACGGTACACTTTGTGTGCAGACTTTTCCCAACCAAGAAAAGACCGACAACTACCGGCTGGAAATTTACGACGGCAAAGTCTTTCATCCGTTTCCGAACCCGCCTGCGGATTTGAATCTCGGCAGCGAACTTTATTTCCTATTCACTGCGCGAAACGGAAGAATTTGGTTGGGCGGCAATGGCGGCGTGGCCTGCCAGCACGACACCAAATGGCAAACCTTTGACTCCGCGGACGGCCACGCGCCGGACGGAACGCTTTGTATCGCGGAGATTGAAGAAGGGAAAATCTGGTGCGGTGGACGGAATAGAATCTGGCAATTCGACGGGAAACAATGGTCGATTGTCCACTCCGGTTTTGATCGGGTAAACAGCTTGCTCAAAAGCCGCGATGGGAGCGTCTGGGCCGCCGACAACAATGGCATGCATCGCTTTTTCAAAGGTGAGTGGACTTTAAATTCCGTCGAGGAAGGCTTGCCCGGCGCGATGGTCGGCGAAATCTTTGAAGACCGGCAAGGGCGCATCTGGGCCGGCACGTCGCGCGGCCTGAGCGTATATCATCCCGAAGCGGATATTGACCCGCCGCGAACCTTCATCCAGAAAGTGATCAACGAGAAAAATGCTTCCGCCGAAGCAGTTGTAACGTTGGTATTTGGCGGACGGGACAAGTGGAAATTTGCGCCGGCGGAACGCTTACTCTACTCCTATCGCCTCGATCAGCAGGAGTGGTCGCCCTACCAAACCGAAATCAGTGTTTCATTTCCGGAGTTAAAGGCCGGGACCCATAATTTTCAAGTGCGTGCGATGGACCGTAACGGAAACGTGGACAACAAACCCGCGTTGTTGGAATTTGCCGTGGCGCTGCCGTGGTACCAGGAAACGCGGCTGGTACTCATTGCCCTGGCCGGGTTGGCGATCGCGCTCTTTTTTGCGGCACTCGCGCTCAACCGTCACCGTCAGTTGGCGCGCAGCTACGCCGAAGTGGAAAAAATCGTGGCGTTGCGGACCGGCCAACTGGAGAAAGCCAACCAGGAATTATTGCAAAGCCAGAAGATGACGGCGCTCGGCACGCTGGCGGCCGGCATTGCCCACGATTTTAACAGTATTCTCTCCATCATCAAAGGCTCGGCGCAAATCATCGAAGACAATTTGGAGAACCGCGAAAAAACCCGGACCCGCCTCGACCGCATCAAGTTGGTGGTCGATCAGGGCACGGGTATCGTGAAGGCGATGCTCGGTTTCAGCCAGACCTCCGATCAACAGCCAGTGCTGTGCGACGTCAATGCCATCGTGGAGGAAACCGCTACCCTGCTGGGCGACCGTTTTCAGCGGGAAGCGCAGATTCAATTCGAACCAGCCACCACGCAGCCGAAAGTTTCCACCGTCAAGGATTTCATTCAACAAATGCTGTTGAATTTCATCTTCAACGCCGCTGATGCCTATGCCGGGCCGGGTCGTGTCATTTTAAAGATCGGCGAAGTAACGCGATTACCGACGAACCTGGTCCTACAACCCGCTGGCGCGACGAAGTACGTTTTCATTGCGGTGAAGGATTTTGGGTGCGGCATCGCGCCAGAGATCATGCCACGAATCTTTGAACCATTTTTCACCACCAAGGGCTTTTCCGCACGTCGCGGCACGGGTCTGGGATTGTCCATGGTTTATGAACTGGCGCGGAAAATAGGTTGTGGATTGATGGTAGAATCCGCCGTGGGAAACGGCAGCACGTTCACCATTCTGATTCCCGTCCGGGAATTGCCCGCCGACGCGCCGGCTTGAATCAGAAGTCGCGATGAGTTTAACTGTCAAACGGCGCCGCGCATGAAAGAGAAACAAATTCTGATTGTTGAAGACGACGATCTGCAATACGAGATTTACGAGGAGGCGCTTGCCAAACACAAATTGGCGCGCGTCCAAACCGGCAGTGAAGCGATTGCCGCCATCGCCACGAGTCCACCCGACTTGCTGATTCTCGATCATGTGTTGGCCGAAGGCGAACTCGGTCTGGATTTTTTGCCACAATTCAAGGAACTCCTTCCATTTGTTCCGATCATCATTGTCTCCGGGGCCTTGGAAGTGCACCAACAAATCCACGCGTTGCAGGGGCCGCGCCGCGCCCATTATTGCATCACCAAACCGGTCGATGTGCGCGAGTTGAAACAAACCGTTGCGACGGCACTTAAAGAATGCGGCGAGGTTGAGGTAGTGCGCCAATTCGAAGCGTTGGAACGCTCCAAACGCATCGACGCCCAGGAATTATTCAGCCGCTCGACCGAGCGCTTGAGCCGGCAGAACCAAATCCGCCAGTTTCTCGCCCAGTCCAAAGAGCGTCCCAACATTTCCGCATTGGCGCGCGAATTCAGCGTGGCGCGTCGCACCATCATCCGCGATCTACAGGAGCTGATTCGCCGCGGCCAGCTTAAGCCGGAAGTCTATCCGGAATGGGAAAACCTGGATGAAGAAGTGTGAGCTGAAAGTTTTAGGTAAACACTCGATTCTTTGGCCCGCACTTCATACCTTCTCGCTCATCGATGAAGAATTTGCTCCGTTCCTTGCAATACTTTCGTCCAGACGCTCCGCGAATCGCGGTCGTGTTCGCGCTCTTGCTCCTGAGCGCCGGCGCAAACTTGCTGAAGCCGTGGCCGCTGGCTTTGATCATTGACTCGGTCATTGGCGAGAAACCGTTCCCGCATTGGCTGGGCGAATGGGACGGTCAGGCCGCCAAAGCCTGGCTGGTGATGCTTTTCAGCGCCGCCATCTTCGCCCTTCACCTGGGCCAAGGCCTCCTCTCTGCCACACAAAATTATCTGGCCATTCAGGTCGGGTTGGGCGGATTGCGGCGCGTCCGCAATGAAGTTTTTGCCTGCCTCCAACGGTTCTCGTTTCGCTTTCATCAAGGCACGAAAACCGGCGACCTGATCTATCGCGCCTCGTGGGACGCTTATTCGTTTCAGACGTTGTTTCAGCAAGGGATGATCACCTTCGGCACCGCTCTGTTCTCGCTGGTGCTGATGGTCATCGTGATGTGTCGGATGAATATGGCCATGACACTCGTAGCCGTGGCGACCGTTCCTCTGCTTCTGCTCGCCATGAAAATATTCGGCCGGCAAATGCGCGAACGCGGCGTGGTGGCGCAACAAGCCGACAGTCAGGTCACTTCCCTCGTGCAACAAAACATCGTCGCGCTGCCGCTCATCCAGAGTTACAACCGCGAGGATTTTGAAGAGTCGAGATTCACCCAGCAAACCGCGGTAGCGCAGGAAAAACGACTTTCCCAACACGGCTCGGAGCTGCTCTATTGGCTGGCGATCTCTGTGGTTTTTGGACTTGGCACTGCCGCCATCGTCTGGCTCGGCAGTCACCAGGTTCTGCAGAACAAGCTGACCGTCGGTCAACTATTGATCTTTCTTGCCTACCTGGCGCAACTCTACGAACCGCTCAACCAACTTTCTCATGTCGGCGCTACGGTCGCCACCGCTGGCACCGGCGCCCAACGGGTCTTCGAAATTCTTGATACGCCGGAGGAAGTGAAGGATGCGCCGCACACACGGGCGATTCAAAGTTCAAAGCTTAAAGTTCAAAGTCCACAGAGCCTTTATGAGTCGGACATTCAGCCTCACGCAGAACGCGCCACGCAGAACGCCAACGAACCTCTGTCTGTTCATGGTGAAATCAGTTTCGATCACGTCTCATTCGGTTACCAAAAAGAACAATTAGTTTTGCGTGACGTAAACTTCACCCTGCGCCCCGGTGAATCTGCCGCTATCATTGGTCCGAGCGGCGTCGGTAAGAGCACGTTGCTCAGTCTGCTACCGCGCTTCTTCGATCCGACTTTGGGCGTCGTTCGATTGGATGGAGTCGATCTGCGGGAACTGCGGCTACGTGATTTGCGCGCTCAAATTGCGCTCGTTCTGCAAGAGCCGATTTTGCTTCCGACAACGTTGGCGGAAAACATCAGCTACGGCAAACCCGACGCGACCACCGCTGAAATTGAAGCCGCCTCCCGCGCAGCCAATGCACACTCTTTCATTGAAAAACTGCCGCAGAAATATCAGACCATCGTCGGCGAAGGCGCCGTCCAATTGAGCGTCGGCGAACGTCAACGCATTAACCTCGCGCGCGCCTTTCTCAAAGATGCACCCATCCTGTTGCTCGATGAACCGACCAGCGCGCTGGATGCGGAAAGCGAAACCCAAGTCGTCGCCAGCATGTTTGAACTGATGCGCGGCCGCACGACACTCATCGTCGCCCACCGATCCACCACCATACGGCGCGTGGATAAAGTTCTGGTGTTGGAAGAGGGGCGGTTGACAGAATCCGGCAGTCCTGCGGAACTGTTGCAAAGGAAAGGCTACTTTGCGCGCGTCGTCAGCGGCCGGGAGAATTAGGAGAAACGGAAAAATATCCATCCTGGAAAGGTTCCTAAAATGTTCCTACTTCATCTCGACAAATCGGAAAGTAAGTAATAAATGTACTGGCCTTGGTGTGTTGAGCACTTGGTGCAATGATTTTCTGAGTCGTCATTTTTTCTCCGCCGATAATCTACACTCAGTTCGCTCAATCAATCTCTGGCCAAGTCCCCTTCCCTTTGGTAGGATTTTTAGTGCCAATGAATTTCTTCTCCAACAAGTGGATCGCGGAGTGGTTGCAAGGATTGGGACGGATCACCTTGCTGTGCCAGGAGGCGGTCCATTCCCTGTTCACCCGCAAAATCACGTGGCGTGACCTGATCTATCAGCTTCATTTCATCGGCGTAAAATCCCAATCGGTTGTGCTGATCACCGGCGCGTTCACCGGCATGGTGCTCTGCGCGCAGACTTATTTTCAATTTCACAAGGTCAGGATGGACACCGCCACACTGGCGGTCGTGAGCGTTTCGATGGCGAGCGAACTCGGCCCGGTGCTGACGGCGTTGATGGTGGCAGGACGCGTCGGCGCCGCGATGGCCGCCGAACTGGGCACCATGAAGGTGACCGAGCAGATCGACGCGTTGCGCACGCTGGCCACGCATCCGGTCGATTATCTGGTGGTGCCGCGGTTGTTGTCGGCAATCATCGCCGTGCCATTGTTGAACGCAGAGGCAATCGCGCTGGGGATTGGGGCGGGTTACGTGCTGGGCGTTTCTTTGCTGGGCATTGATCCGACCTACTTGTGGCAAAACATGCTGAAGTACACGGTCGCGACGGATGTGATGATCGGCGTGATCAAGTCGTTCATCTTCGGCGGCATCGTGGCGGTGATCGGTTGTTACAAGGGGATGAGTTGCGGCGAAGGAGCGGAAGGCGTGGGCCGCGCCACGACCGAAGCGGTGGTGTATTCTTCCATCACCATTTTGATCTCCAATTTCTTTCTCACAATCTCCCTCGGCGAACTGTTGAGTTACTTATGATCGAGGTCCGGGATTTGAAAAAGAGTTTCGGTCCGCAGCGGGTGCTGGACGGAGTAAGTTTTCGGATTGAAACGGGCGAATCCGTCGTCATCATCGGGCGCAGCGGTTGTGGCAAAAGCATTTTACTGAAACATTTGATCGGACTATTGACTTCGGAGGAAGGCGAAGTGCTGGTGGACGGTGAAAACCTTGGCCGGATGAATGAACGCCAGTTACTGCGGGTGCGTCACAAGTTCGGCATGTTGTTTCAGGGCGCGGCGCTGTTCGACTCGATGACGGTCGCGGAAAATGTCGGCTTCGCCTTGCGCCGGTTGGGAAAACTGACGGAAGCCGAGATTGCGAAAAAGATCGGTGAAGCGCTCGACATGGTGGAGTTGCCCGGCGTCGAAGAAAAAAAACCGTCGGAGTTGTCCGGCGGCATGCGCAAACGGGTGGGCCTGGCCCGGGCGATTGTTTATCAACCGGAGATCGTGCTCTACGACGAGCCGACCACGGGACTGGACCCGATTGTGGCGGACAGCATCGACCAGCTCATTTTGCGCGTGTGCGAGCGGCTGAAGGTGACGACCGTGGTGGTGACGCACGACATGCGCAGCGCGCGGCGGATCGGTCAGCGCATCATGATGCTGCACCGCGGGAAAATTTATGTGACCGGCACGCCGGATGAGATTTTTCGATCGCAGGACCCGGTGGTGAACCGTTTCGTCAACGGCATTTCCGATCCCAAAGAACTTTATTTTTAACATGGCCAAATCGAACCACGAAAAGAAAGTGGGGCTGTTCGTCGCCATCGGCCTGGTGCTGCTGGCAGTCCTGCTCTTGCAATTCAGCAAGGGCACGACCTTCTTCCGCTCGACCTATGTGTTGCGTCTCAAATCCAGCAACGTGGGCGGCATCAAGGCGCGGGCGGGCGTGTTGATGTCCGGCGTGCCGGTGGGCACGGTGTCGCGCATCGAGCTTTTGCCCAACGGCAAACACGTTTACATTTATCTCAAGATTTACAGCGACTTCAAAGTCCATCGCGACGCGCGGTTTGTGATCGAACAATCCGGTTTTTTGGGCGACCAGTATGTGGGCATCATTCCGGGCGACAATACCGGGCCGCGTTTGAACGACGGTGATGAAGTGGAATCGCCCGAGCCGTTCAACCTCCAGGAAGTGGCCCGCTCCGCGGCCGGTTTCATCCAGCGCATCGACGAAACCGCGAAGAAGCTCGACGACGCCATGACGCGCATTGACCGGCTGGTGCTCAACGAACAGACCTTGACGAATCTCTCGATCACGGTGGGAAACTTCCGGCTGGTTGCTGAACGCGCGCTGACCACGGTGGACGGTATGAACACGTTATTGGAAACCAACCGCGCCGCAATCGACGCCTCGGTGAGCAACGTGTTTCGATTCTCCGGGCAGCTTAATGTGGTGGGTGACGAACTCCAGGAGGTTGTAAAAACCAACAGTGCGCAAATCTCAACTGCGGTTAATAATATTGAATCCTCGACCGTTGTGTTGAAACATCTCCTGGACGAGTTGCAGGCGGGCCACGGTCTGGCGGGCGGCCTGATCAAAGACGAAGAACTGAAAAACCATGTGTCCATGCTGGCCAGCAACCTGGCGGTCACCAGCAGCAATTTGAACCGGCTCGGACTGTGGGGCATTTTATGGAAACCAAAAGCGGCACGAACTGAATCGCCAACCAATCAAGTGTTGTATCCGCCGAAAAACCCGTTCAATTGACTTATGGCTCTTTGGTCCATTCGCGCATTGTTTTTGTCGTTATGCACCATCGCCGGATTTGCCATCACGCAAGTCCGCCCGGAGATGATCTCCAATGGCACCGTCGGCATGATGATCGGTTTTGGTTTTGGAATGTTGCTGATCGCCATCGATGAAATGTTGAAGGGGTTTTCGCTTCGGGCCTTTTCGTCCACAACTTTTGGATTGCTGCTGGGCGTGGTGATCGCGCTGGTGATTGACCGGTCTGGTTTGTTTGAGTTTGTGGATGCGAAGACCCGCTGGCTGATCCGGCTCGGGGTGTTCCTCGGCTTCGGCTACATCGGCATCGTGCTGGCGATGCGCAGCAACAAGGAGGACTTCTCGCTCATCATCCCGTACGTTCGCTTCGCCCCGCAGAACAAGCCGGACAATCTGCTGTTGCTCGACACCAGCGTGATCATCGACGGCCGGATCGCCGACCTGATCGAAGCGAATTTCATCGAAGGTCTGATCGTTGTTCCTCGTTTCGTGCTGCGGGAGTTGCAGCACATCGCCGATTCGGACGACCCCATCCGCCGGGCGCGCGGGCGGCGCGGAGTGGAAGTGCTTAATCGCATCCAGCGCAACACCAACAACGAAGTCAAAATCCACGAAGGCGATTTTCCCGAGGAAGCGGAAGTGGATGCCAAACTGGTGCGGCTCGCCCGCAATTTAAAAGCCAAACTATTCACCAACGATTTCAATCTCGGCAAAATCGCTGAACTGCAGTCGGTCAATTACGTCAACCTGAACGAGTTGTCAAAATCACTCAAGCCGTTGCTTTTACCCGGCGAAACGCTGTCACTGCGCATCGTCCGAGAAGGCAAGGACAAGGGGCAGGGCGTGGGTTACCTGAGCGACGGCACGATGGTTGTCGTCAATCAAGCGCAAACCCTCATCGGCCAGCAGGTGCAGGTGCAGGTGCAAACCCTGCTGCAGACCGGCGCCGGCGTCATCGTGTTCGCTGACCTCAAGACCCCGATGGCTGCATGAATCAGGCCTCGCTCCAATGTCACTCGTAACCATCTTCAAGGCGTTCAATCCGGCGGATGCACAACTGGTTCGCTCCCGGCTCGACGCAGCCGGCTTTCAAGCCATCGTGGCGGACGAACTGGCGGCGTTGAGCATGGACGGTTATTCGATGGCCATCGGCGGCATCCGCGTCCAAGTTCCGTGCGAGGAAGCCGAGGAAGCCAAGGCGTTTCTCGCCGACGACGATGCGCCTGCTGAATGAAATCCTCCCGGCTCAAGGCGCTCTCCCGCTTGCAACAACTCCTGTCCGCCGGAGAAATCCGTTTCGACGAATCCACCTGCGAAAAACACTCTGGCGACAAATGGTTTGCCGCGCATAATCCTGACGCGGTTGTGTTCCCACGCAGCGCCAGGTCCGTAGCCACGCTGCTTCGCTTTGCGCACCAACACAGGATTCCCGTAACCGCGCGCGGTGCCGGCTTTGGTTATGTCGGCGGTTGTGTGCCTTCACGCGGCGGGATTGTGCTGTCGTTGATACACATGAATCGCATCAAGGAGATTCATGCGGACGACTTTGTGGCCGTGGTTCAACCCGGCGTCATCACGCAACACTTGCAGGAAGCCGTTGAGAAGCGTGGATTGTTTTATCCACCCGACCCGGCCAGCCGGGCCGATTGCACCCTTGGCGGCAACATCGCCACCAATGCCGGCGGGCCGCGTTGCCTCAAATATGGTGTCACTCGCGATTACGTGCTCGGACTTGAAGTGGTGCTGGCCGACGGTTCGATCGTACAACTTGGAAGCCGCACGCACAAAAACAAAACCGGCTTTGACCTTGCGCGGCTGTTTGTCGGTTCGGAAGGTTTGCTCGGCGTGGTGACGGAAGCCACGTTGAAGCTGCTTCCCCTGCCCCCTTTCCGCGCCTGTCTGGCCATCGGATTTGGCGCCATGAAAGATGCCGCGAAAACCATCCGCGCCATTTTCCACGCCGGGCTTTTGCCATGCGCGTTGGAGATTGCCGACGAGTTCACGCTCGCGGCGGCGCGTAAACGAACGGGCAGCCAGCGGCTCGAAGGTTGCGAGGCCCACTTGATCGTGGAACTCGACGGCCAGGAGAAGTCCGTACGAACCGAAATCCGGGAATTGGAGAAGATCGTCCGCCACCAACATCCGCGGTTCGTTCAACGCGCTTACGGAAATGCCCCGTGCGAAAATCTTTGGCAGTTACGCCGCGAATTCTCGGCATCGTTGCGCGACACTGGCCTGACCAAGTTGAATGAGGACATTGTGGTTCCGCGCGGGGGTCTGAAAAAACTGTTTCACTTCGCGGCGAAGCTGCAAAAGAAACACGGCCTGCCCATTGCCTGCTTCGGTCACGCCGGTGACGGAAACATTCACGTCAATGTCATGGTGGACCTCACCCAATCGGGCGCGAGAAAGCGATGCGACGCCGCATTGGACGAACTTTTCAAACAGGTGCTGGCGTGGGACGGCGTGATCACCGGCGAACATGGAATCGGTCTCGCGAAGAAACCGTGGTGGCCGATGGCGGCGTCCCCAGAGTTGCGCTCGTTGCATCGAGCGATTAAAATGGCCCTTGATCCGCGCGACATCTTGAATCCCGGTAAATTCGTATAGATCAACTTTGCATTAAAACTGTGTATGCACGCACGCGGCCTGATCAACGGAACGCGGCGGCGCATCAGCCAACCATCAACGGGTTGGTTGATTTTGACGCTGGTTCTGGGTGGCGCGCTCAAGTCGTTGCCCGCCACTCCGACACTTGGTGATGCATCGAAACTGCCGCCTCCGTTCGCCAGGCCTGTCGAGTTTGTCAAAGACATCCGACCCATCTTCGAAGCCAACTGTTACAAGTGTCACGGCCCGGAAAAACAGAAATCCGAGTTTCGACTCGATGTCAAAACCGGCGCGTTGAAAGGCGGCGAGCGCGGTCGCGACATTCTACCCGGCAAGAGCGCCGAAAGTTCGTTGATTCATTTTGTTGCCGGCCTCGTGGAAGACTTGCAGATGCCCCCCAAAGGCGACCGCCTGACTGCCGCGCAAATCGGACTGTTACGCGCGTGGATCGACCAGGGCGCCCAATGGCCGGATGGCATCGACGCGGCGAAGGTCAAAGCGAAAAGCGATTACTGGGTCTTTCAACCCGCCAGTCGCCCGGCGATTCCAAAAGTCCAAAACAAAAAATGGGTGCGCAATTCGATCGACAATTTCGTGCTGGCGCGATTGGAAAAGGAAAAGTTGAAACCGTCGCCCGAAGCCGACCGACGGACTCTGATTCGCCGCCTCAGCTTTGATCTGATCGGATTGCCACCCACACCGGAGGAAGTCGCCGCTTTCATCGCCGACCGACGGACGGACAGCTACGAATTGTTGGTGGATCGCCTTCTGGATTCACCCCGTTACGGAGAGCGGTGGGGAAGACACTGGCTCGATGTCGTTCATTACGGTGAATCCCACGGCTACGACAAGGACAAGCCGCGTCTCAATGCCTGGCCGTATCGCGATTACGTCATCAAATCTTTCAACGATGACACGCCTTATTCGCGATTCGTCCAGGAGCAATTGGCGGGTGACGTGTTGTTCCTTGACGAACCGGATAAAATTCCCGCCGTGGGTTTCATCGCTGCCGGCCCGTGGGATTTTGTCGGTCACGTCGAACTGCCCGAGAGCAAGACCGACGGTTTGATCGCCCGTTACAATGACCGCGATGACATGGTGATGACGGCCATGTCCACCTTTCAGAGTCTCACAGTACATTGCGCGCGCTGTCACGACCACAAGTTCGACCCCATCACGCAGGCGGATTACTACAGCCTGCAAGCAGTCTTCGCCGGAGTCGATCGCGCGAATCGGCAGTTTGACACGGACAAAAAGATTTTTGCGCAACGCAAAACATTGAACACTGAAAAGAAATCGCTCGAAGCCAAACTAAAATCGTTGAACGAGATCGTCGCCAAAGTCACCAGCCCTGACATCGAAAAGCTGGACGTGAAACTGAAGGAACAAGACGTCAAGCTGGCGTCGCTGCCCAAGCGAACAAAAACCAGCCCTGGCAACGGGTACCACAGCGGCATTGAATCCTCCCCCGACGTTCTAAAATGGGTGCAGGTTGATCTTGGAAAAAGTGTGCCGCTCGATGAAATCCGTCTGTTTCCAGCCCGGCCCACTGACTTCGCCGACACGCCCGGATTTGGGTTTCCGGTGCGCTTCCGATTGGACGTGGCGGATGACGCAACCTTCGCGAACCCGACTGCGCTTGCCGATCACACCGCCGCGGACTTTACGAATCCGTCGGACAAACCGGTTGTCATTTCCGCCACCAACCACAGCGCGCGTTTCATTCGGGTGACCGCCACCAAACTTTGGGAACGCACAAAGGATTATATTTTTGCGCTCAGCGAACTACAGGCCATTTCCAAAAACAAAAACGTTGCCCTTGGCGCCACGGTCACATCGCTCGATTCCATTGAAAGTGGACGCTGGGCCAAGGCATTTCTCGTGGACGATTTCAGCAGCCGCAACCGCCTGGGTGACGTGAAGGAATCCGATGCTCACCAGGCGAAGCGGAAGGAAATCGAGGATACCGTGACGCAACTGGAAGGGGAACGCAAAGCGCTGGTGGGAGCGCTGCTGGACGAGCCGGCGAAGAACCAACTTCGCGAAGCAACTGACCGTTTGGCGGAAGTGAAAAGTCAGTTCGCCACACTGCCGCCGCCGAAAATCGTTTATGCCGCTGCGAATGATTTTGCCGCTGAAGGCAGTTTTCATCCCGTCGAAAAGTCGCGACCGGTTCATCTGCTCTCCCGCGGCGATGTGAAGCGACCTGGCAAACTCATGGCCCCGGCGGCGCTCTCATGCCTCGCCGGTCTGGCCAACCGTTTGGAGGGCGTTGATTCAAACAACGAGGGCAGCCGGCGTGCCGCGCTCGCCCATTGGATCACTGATCCGAAAAATCTTTTGACGCGCCGCTCCATCGTCAACCGCGTCTGGCAGTATCATTTCGGTCGCGGCATCGTTGATACTCCCAACGACTTTGGCCACATGGGCTCGTTGCCGACTCATCCCGAACTGCTGGATTGGCTCGCTTACTGGTTTCTTGACAACGGCGAATCACTGAAACAACTGCACAAGCTCATCGTCACCAGCTCGACTTACCGTCAATCCTCCGCCAACAATCCTCAATACGCGCACACCGATGGCGACAACCGTTTCCTCTGGCGTATGAACCGGCAACGCCTCGACGCCGAGTCCGTGCGCGACGCCATTTTGTTTGTCAACGGCAAGCTCGACCCGATGATGGGCGGCCCGTCCGTTCAGCAGTTTTATTTCAAGGACGATCATTCGCCAGTGTACGATTACACGCGCTTTGATGTGGACAGCGCGGGAAGTTATCGTCGCAGCATTTACCGGTTCATTGTGCGCAGCGTGCCCGATCCGTTCATGGATTGCCTCGACAGCGCCGATCCGTCGTTGCTCACGCCACGACGCAACACCACCATCACCGCACTCCAGGCGCTGGCGTTGCTGAACGACCCATTCGTCCTCAAACAAACGGAACACTTCGCCGAGCGCATCAGCAGCATGAGCAACAATCCATCGAAGCAGATCGGGGCGGCTTATCAACTGGCGTTAAACCGCCAGCCGCGTGGTGACGAATCGAAACTCCTTGTCGCTTACGCGCAAAAATATGGGCTGCCGAATCTTTGCCGCCTGATCTTCAACAGTAACGAGTTTTTGTTTATTGATTGAGGAAACCGCAGCCATGAACCCAAATAACTGTCACGTTTGCTCCTCGCAAGAAAGCCCCATGTCGCTTGGTGCGGAAGATACGAGCCTCATCGACCGCCGTGAGTTTCTCTGGCGTTTCGGCGGCGGGCTGGGCGGCATTGCGCTCACGCATCTGCTGGCAACGGAAGGTTTGCTCGCCGCGGAAATAGATTCCTCCCGCGCTCCTCCGAGCGCGACCACGGCAGGCGTCTTGAAAGGACTGCATCATCCCGCCAAGGCGAAGCGGGTCGTGCAACTTTTCATGTCTGGCGCCGCCAGCCAGTGCGACACGTTTGATTACAAACCTGCGCTGATCAAACGTCACGGTGAAAAATTTGATCCCGGCGAAAAGGTGGAACTGTTTCAAAGCAATCCGGGCAATTGCATGAAAAGTCCGTGGAACTGGAAACAGTATGGCCAATGCGGCAAATGGATCAACAACCTCGTTCCGCACATTGGCTCGTGCGCCGACGACATCGCCTTCATTCATTCCATGATCAGCAAATCGAACGTCCACGGCCCGGCAACTTACATGCAGAATACCGGGTTTGTGCTGCCCGGCTTTCCGCACATGGGGGCCTGGATTTCCTACGGCCTCGGCAGCCTGAATAACAACCTGCCAACGTTCGTTGTGCTGCCCGACCCGCGCGGCTTCGCGCCGAACGGCCCGGCCAATTGGAGTTCCGGTTTTCTGCCCGCCGCGCATCAAGGCACGATGATTCGCGTCGGAAAACCCAATCCAATTTTCGACCTGTTCCCGCCGGACTCGGCCAAGTTCATCACTCCACAGAGCGAGAAGGACGGACTGGCGTTGCTGCAAAAATTGAACCAGCAGCATCTCGCCACCCGGGACGGTGATTCGCGGCTCGACGCCCGCATTGCCTCCTTCGAACTCGCCGCCAAGCTGCAACTCAGCGCGCCGGAGGTGATGGACCTGTCCGGCGAGTCCGACGCCACGAAATCACTTTATGGTCTCGATGAAAAAATCACCGGGGATTTTGGGCGGAGCTGTTTGATCGCCCGCCGGCTGCTCGAACGCGGCGTCCGCTTTGTCCAACTTTGGAGCGGCGCGGACAACGGTTTTCCCCGCCGCAACTGGGACAGCCACGAAGATTTGGCCCGGGACCATCTCGACATGGCAACCAGCATGGACAAACCGGCAGCGGCGCTCATCAAAGACCTCAAAGTTCGCGGCCTGCTCGACGACACCGTCGTGCTGTGGACGACGGAATTTGGTCGTATGCCGTGCAGTCAAGGCGCGAAAGGACGCGATCACAATCCGTTCACGTTCACGACGTGGCTCGCCGGCGGCGGCGTCAAAGGCGGCGTGAGCTACGGCGAAAGTGACGAGTGGTCTTACAAAGCGGCAGTGAACCCGACCTATTGCTACGACGTTCACGCGACGGTGTTGCGCCTGCTCGGCATCGACCACAGCAAACTGACCTTCCGCCACAACGGCATCGACCGCCGGTTGACAGATGTTCATGGCCACATTATAGAAGAAATCATCACGACCTGAGCCGGAGCTATGAAAAAGAAATTGGACACCAAGGCCACCGGCCCGGCCCGATACGGCTCACCTTCGGTTCAATAGGCGGCAGTTACAGACGGTTCGCATCATTCAATGTTACATTGTGAAAAACCACTCGGCATGACTTCGCGTTGGTCGGTCGGATAAAGTCGCCATTTTCCTTACTCTTTGTCGGGAGTTAATGATGAAGTGACAAAGCATTTGCCGACTCAACGTTGGACAAAAACAATTTGAAATTAATTCGGACTGATTGTGGTTGGCGGAAACCTTTCCGTCCGAACCTGCCTCACAGTTCCCGATAGGACGTGATGGTCAGATTTCCGCCGCCTTCCAGGCCCTCATCGTAATGGACGGCGCCGCCGCCGCGGTTGTTGAAGGATTTCACAATTGCCGCGCCATACAGGGCACCGGAGCCGCTGTCGGTAAAGTCAGCTTGGGGAGCGTTGATCGTGCCGATAAACGCGGCACGCCCGCTGATAGTCAAGGTGGTGCTGCTCGGCAAACCGATATAAGACATATTCGCGGCGAGCTGGGTGCGGTTGACGATGCCGCCTCCGGATATGGTTCCGCTGCCGCTCACGTAAAGTTTCAGGCTGCTGCCGGGCGCAATATAAACAAAACCGTCGCCGCTAACCGTGAAGTTGCCGTTGACATACAGAATACAATCTCCTTTGGCCAGAATGGACATGTCTTCGCCTATAGAGATCGAACCCAAGGTGTATTGACCATCGTTCAAAACATAAGTGTAATTCGTGCCGCTGTACGATCCGCTCGACGGTGGAACGGGCGACCAGGATGAAGGCAAGGCTTGGTCCGCATAGGCGACATTCATGTCGTCACTAATCATCCCTGACTGAATTTCGCCGGGATGGGTGCTGCTCCATGTGTAGTCGCCCACCCCGCCGTTGGAGTCAACCGTGACCGTGCCTCCGGGACCCGTGTTGACTTTGCCGTAGATGTGGCCCGCGTCCACATGGATCGCGTCCGTCACCTTGGAATTGGTAACCATGCCGCCACCCGATTTACGCTTGGTTGGGTCGTAGAATCCGTTGGTGGAGTAGCTGGGATCGGTGGAATCGAAACTGTCAACAACCGCGTCGTCGTTCAGGATAATTTGGTTCACGGCGGCCATGGCATTGTTAAAGGTCACTCGATTTATCGTACTCACCTGAACCTGACGCGAAACGTATCCCCCCACGAGCGGCAACGGCACAAAGCCTTGCGAGAAAATGACCGGTGCTCCAGTGGTGTTGGAAATAGTAGTGATAAAGTAACTACTGTCGGAATTAGTCCGGGACTTCTGATAAACACCTGCTGAGATGTTCTCCCAACCGTTGGCGGTCAGGTCAAAATTGTCAATTTTCAGATGCGTGAAGGCTTCCTCGATGCCGGCTTCCAGCACGGGGATCGCACTGTTCCAGGCATGGGAACGCATCACGGAAACGCGCCGTGACTCGATCAACTGGAGGCAAGCTGCCAGCATGATGCCTGCAACGGCGCCGAAAACCAGCGCCGTGACCAGCACGCTGCCGCGCCGCGACTGAGCAGAGGCAAGGTGGAGCGCTTTCATTTCTTGCGGATCACGACTTTGGCGGACTGCATGACCTCGGTGTTGGCGGTCGTCCCGAGAACTTTCCGGGAACAATTCCAGGTAAGTTCGACCAGCTTGGTTTCGGTCACCGTCGTGGTTGGATACGGCTGGAACGTGTTGTTGCTCGGTGTTCGCTGAAAAATAGAGAAGGAGAGTGAATCGCACCCGATCAAATTCGTGGTGGTGGCCTCGCCGGTTTTGATTCGCGTCAAGGTTTGCGTATTCGCGTCATACACATATTGCAGAGTCGCGCCATCGTAGTCCTGAAAAGTCAGATTGGTCGAGGAATAGGCGGTCAACATGTTCACCTGTCGAATTTCTCGCGACATCTTGTCCAAGGCCATTTGGGTGCGCTGATCCAGGTCCATATAATTTGTCAGGGCCGCGAAACTGCGGCCACTGTAGAAGACAAACGAAAGGACAACCGCCAACACCAGCAAACCCAGCCCACAGCCCACCATGACCTCAACCAGGGTGAACGCAGCCTCCTGCTCCTTAGTAAATGTGGTTTTGGAGACCATATTTTGACACGTAGGTCATCATTGACCGGGTGTGCGCCACATTGCGGGAAGTCCAGGCCACACCAATTGTGACCAACCTCAAGTCGCTGGCATACGTTTCCGTGATGGGCGCATTGGTGATACTCACCGTTCCTGAGTAGAGCAGTCCGCCGTTCGCCGAATCCGGGTAAAATGGGGCCGTGAAGCTTGCGGGCACGCAGGTGTTGGGATCGTTGCCGGTGGTTTGGTTCCAGTTATAGAGTCGGATCATCTCCATTTTCTCGACCAATATCTGGGTTGCCCGCGAGTCTTCGCGGTTCACTTGAACGGACGCAAATCCGTTGGTGATGCAGACTAGAATCGAGCTAAACATAATCCCTGAAACAGCCACCCCCACCAGCACTTCAGTCAGTGTGAAGGCGCTGACCCCGCGGCGTCCCGCTCGCTTATTTTTCAGTTCCATTATCATCCAGACCCTATGTTCGAGTTTATCCCGGAACAATCAAATCATTCCAGAGCCACCGTCCAAAGTCGAGACAATTTATGTCCTATGGGAGGACCATCCCGAAGTAAGCAAGGCGCGATTGTTACCGACTTTCGTTCAGAGTTCTCTTTGAATCAACAGGTTGACAAGTTTGCCGAACAACCTTGATTGGTGAATGTTGGATAAGAAGTTTGGCCATCTGTTCGACTGTCCGACTCTCATTTATGATGTGGCAAAGCAATTGCTGACTTAAAAGCGGTCAAAACAATTTTGAGCTGATTCAACAGGTAGTGGCTGGAGAAAAATGAAGATAAACGGAACAATTTGGCTAAACTCATGCGCTTCCAAAAGAGCATTCTCACTGTCTGAAACTTTGGTGGGAAACTTGCGTAACGTCGGTCTCTCGCGTGGCTATGTCATGAATTCCTAGGATGAAATATGAGACATAAATGTGCCGAACTAAACACGCTCAAATGAAACTAAGAACCTCAAGCCAAACAATCGCGAACGCGCCAGGCCGAGGCTGCGCCCGATCGCAGCGGGCGTACACCCTGGCCGAGACTCTCATCTCCATGGCAGTCACGGTCATGTCGCTGGGCGGGGTGGTTTCAGGTTACATCTTTGCCACTCGTCAGGCGGAGTGGTCAGCCTACTCGCTGGCCGCCCAGTCTTTGGCCACTCAACGGCTTGAACAAACACGGGCGGCACAATGGGACTTGCGGCGCTCGCCCATCGTCGATGAGGTGACCGCCGGCAATTTTCCGACGGTTGCCACCAACATCCTGGATATCCCGGTCTCAGGCACCAATATTGCCTATGCCACGAGTATTACCACGATCAGCGATGTTTCCAGTGGCGGGTATCCCCTGAAACTGATCCGGGTCGATTGCGTCTGGTCGTCCGGCCAACGGGTGTACACCAACACCGTGGCCACTTATCGCGCTCCCGACCAATGAAAACGACACCTTTCAAATCCTCGAGTTTCCACGCGCGCCTGAGGTTTCGGCAACCCGCCTTCACGCTGCCGGAAGTGCTCATCGCCAGCACCATCATGATCATGGTTCTGGCCGGCGTGCTCGCTTGCCAGGCGTTCGGAATGCGGCTCTTCCAATTATCCAAGGCCAAACTGGGCGCGAGCGACGACGCGCGCAAGGCGATCAACCTTTTGTCCACGGAAATTCGGGCCGCCAAAACCATCAAGATTGGCAACAGCAATCTGGGGTTGTCCGATTTCACGGAATGCGCCCCCGGCCAGCTTCAGGTGGGCAGCGCCGTTCAAATTTACGGCACGACGAATACCAACTCCTTCGTTCTATATTACCGGAATTCAAACAGCAACCAACTGCAGCGGACGGACAGCGCCACCAAGACTCCCACCGTCGTGGCCAGCTACATCACGAACAGCACCCCCTTTGCCTGCGAGGACGCCTTTGGCAATACCCTGACCAACAGCCAGAATAACCGGGTGATTGCCTTCAAGCTTCAGTTTTATCAACTTCAGTATCCAACCGTAAATATCGGAGGTGGATCCTACTTTGATTACTACCAGATTTCAACGAAAACAACCCCCCGCGTATTCTAATAATCGTCATGAACCCAACCCTGACCCGCAGCCGCAAGACCGACGAAGGCTCTTCCCTGATGCTGGTGATGATCCTGATTGGGACCGCGTTCTTGGGGCTTGCCAGCGTGCTCGCCTGGAGCACAACCAGCGCCCGCACGATTGGCCGCAACAACCAGTATTGGCGGACCACGGCCGCGGCTGAGGCAGCGACTGAAAAAGTTCTTACCCGCCTCGCCAGGGACTTTCAAGGCATCAATGGTGGAGGCGCGGTTTATGCTGGGATTTCCGGCTACCATAGCCTGGTCCCCACGACCAGCGAAAACAGCTATTGGAGTCCCTATGTTTTCAGTGATGGGCAAGGCAACACCAGCCAGACCTACATCAGCTCGGTCCCCGGCAGCCGGACCAACTTTACCGTGCTGAATTCCAAGTATGCCGGACTCGTGGGTTTCAACGACACCTATCAGATCAAATCCTACGCCCGCGAAAGCCAGTCCCTGTTCGATGTCTCGGCAGGGGTTCAACAAAGCGTGCAGTTGACCAGCATCCCGGCCTTTCAATTCGCCATTTTCTACAACGTGGACCTGGAAATTGAACCGGGGCCGGACATGACCGTCACGGGCCGCGTCAACGGCAACCAGAACATTTATCTGAATCCCGAGGCCAGCCTCACCTTTCAAAGTGACGTTACGGCCGCCGGAACTCTCATTAATGGACCCGTGGGGGGTGATCCGGACCACTCCGGAATCGCCGGCGGCACGGATGTTTTTCAAGGCGCCCATGATACCAAGACGTCGCAATTGACACTGCCCATCAGCTCCGGCAGCGACCCGGCCACCGT
>PLJQ01000058.1 GCA_003140275.1 Limisphaerales bacterium | reverse complement strand
CAGGATTGCAGACAAAATCCGCAGATTGCGGCCACAATTTTCAAATTGTGCACACAATCTTCGGCGCTCACCAGGAAGAATCCAGTAATGCTCCGTTAGAGGGAGCCCGGTCTGAAACAGGATTCAAATCAAGAGTTGATGGATAAGAGCAGCATCATCCGCGCCGGAGGCGCGCGGCTATGTTGAAGACGAGATGATCAGGGAGTCGGTGGATTTAGAGCTTGCTGGATTTTGAGCTGGAGATAGCAGTAGTAGTTTTGGCTGAGGCGGATGGCAAGGACTTCATCGATGACGGGCAGCAGGTAATAGAGAGAGCGCACAGGCTGCAGCGCCGGCGCATCGGGAGAACGAACGATGCGCCGGGCGGCTGCGAGGACGAGTGCATTTTGGACGGCGATTAGAGGGACACCGCGATCGTAAAGCTTCGCGGCGAGAATCCGATCGTTACGGTGGATGAGACCGGTAGTACCGGGCGTATGCCGATACGCATCGAGAACCTCGCGGATGTAGTCCTGTTTGTCGGACGGTGTTTCCATGGGATGCCGCCGCTTCTCAACCTTGGGGATCGCGTAGCGATGGTCCATCGATACGGACGGTGTGGCAGTAATGACGGATGCGGCTCAACAGGGCGTCGACCATATTCCGGTTGCCGAGGAAGTTGGCCCATTCGTCATATCCAAGATTGGTCGTGATAATCGTCGGCTTTCGGTGATAGCGCTCTTCCATCAGTTTGAAGAAGATGTTGGATTGTTCGGGTTTCAGATTGAGGTAGCCCAGTTCATCGATCTGCAAAACGTCGATGCGAGCGAGGCGTTTGACGAGTTGGCGGGAGGAGCGGTCGGCCATGGAAGCATACATATCGTCGAATAAATCCTGGGCGCGGATGAACTGGCAGCGGTAACCATTTTCCACAGCTTTGAGCAGAATGCCAGATGCCAATCCGGTCTTCCCTACACCGGTGGGGCCGATGAACACAATGTTCTCGGCCTTGGCGATGAAGTCCAGTTCGGCAAAGGAACGGATCTGTTTGCGGTTGACGCCGGGCTGTCGTGGATAGGGGAAGGTCTCCAGCGACCAGCGCTCGGGCAAAGTAGCGCGGCGAATGCGCCCATCCAGAGCCGATTCCTGACGGGAATGAAACTGAGCCCGCATCAAGCGCAGCAGGAACTCGGTGTAAGAAACGTCTTCTGTTTCGGCGGCGCGCAACTGTTCGGCGTAGATATCGAGGATGCGTTGGAGCCGGAGGTTCTTCAGTAATTGTTGGAGTTCTTCATTCGTCGTCATCGGTTTCCTTTGGGGTATGGAGTAAAAAGAAGTCGCGCGCCAAACGGCGCAGAATCATGCGTTCGAGCCGGTCCATGTTATAGAGGCCATAGCGGGCCGCTTCCTCAATGGCGGTGATCACTCCGTGACGGGGATAGTCCCGGACCATGCGCAACAGTTGCCGCAGGGCAAGAACGAAGGACTGGCGGCCATGCTTTTGGAGCGCGGTGAGATAGGCCTCAAGCTCAGGGATCAGCTGCAGAATCGTCAGTCGCTCGGGAGGCGGCGAGCCGCGCCGGACGCCTTCACCGCGTGGCGGACGATGTGGTGCCAGAGTGATCCGTTGCTGTTGGGCTTCCGCCACACGATCATGGACCACCATGTTTCGGGCATCGAGTTGGATCTCGATTTTGCCGCGGGTTTCGCGGATCTCCACACGGCGGCCCGTCCAGGTGTAAGGGACCGAGTAGCGGTTGGAATGCAAAGCGACATAGCCTTCGATGTCGACGATGCGTTCGTGAATACGGTAGACCTCCGGAATCCAGGCAGGTAGTGGCTTCAAGCATGTTTGTTCCAGGGCAAACAGTTCGCGGGGAACGGCGCGTAGATGTTTCTTGTAGGTGGAGTTGACGCGGTCACACCACTGACGCGCCTGCCGATTCAAGTCTTCCCAGGTGGAGAACGTCCGCCCGGCAAGGAAGTTGTTTTCGATGAAGTGGAACGGACGCTCGACACGGGCTGAACGGTTGGCGTCGCCGAGTTCATGAGCCACGAAAGAGAAACCGAAACGTTCGGCAAAAGCCGCCATCTCAGGCGCGGGAACCATCAGGCGTCCGGTACCACGCAACACGACAACGTGCGTGTTATCGGTCATCACGCGAACGGTGGTCCCGCCAAAGTAGCGCAGGGCACCGACGAGAAAGTCCTTGCAGTCGAAGCGCTGGAAGGCCGGGTAACACTGAAAGAACAGCATGCGCGAGTAACACAACACCGCCGAGGCGGTTTGCACCAGGCGTTTCTTGCCGTTCAACTCGACCGTGTGCGGCGAGGTATCGTGCTGCAGCTCCTCACCGGGCTCGAAGTGATATTGTCCGGAAACGCGTTTGGGTACCTGCCCGATGCCGTGACGGCGGCAGAAGGCCGTCAGCGCGGGATAGGAAAGATCCCCGCCGGCCGCTTGAAGTTCTTCATGGACCCGGACGAGATTGCCTTTGTTGCCCGATAGCAGTTCCAGGATCTGTTGACGGAAGGGTTCGGCCTTTTCCGAACGATTCAGCAACGGTACTTCGACGGAGTTGGATTGAATCACACGGCGCACGCTTTTGCGGGAGATCTTCATCGTCCGTCCGATCTCTCGGATCGCTACTTTCTGGGCATGCAGTTCCAGAATCGCTGTCCGTTGGGCTTTCGTCAACATGACCAATCTCCGTTTGAATGCGCTCGGCCAGTTGACCAAGCTGAGACATCGCGCGTTGGATCTTTTTCCCGGCATCATCGAGTTCGATGCGGCCCATCATCGGTGCGGCGCGCGAAAGTTTGCGGCCCGCACGGTTGGCGATGGCGAGGACCATCCCGAGATCGCGCAACAGGTCCGCCGTTTCCGGCGCAGAAGCCGAAGGCTGCGCCGATTGCTCGGCTTTCAAGAACAGCAGCGGGTTCTCCAGAATCCGTTGACGGACGGCCATACGGCTGTTGCGCCAGGCCGTATAGAGTTGACCGGCTTGCCGGCTCGGGATCCGATGACGCGCCAACGCATCGGCCATCCGCTGGCAATCCTCCAGACTCGATCGCGCCATGGGGACCAGAACCTTCATCGCGACTTGCGCGGAGATCTCACCTCCACGCACCTTCTGTTGAACGCTCTCGGGCAGAATCTCCACCAAGGCCAGGCGGCGCGATACCCAACTCGCACTGCGGTCGAAGCGTCGAGCGATCTCGTCCAGGCTGTAGGCAAAACGCTGGTGGAACTCCGACAGCAGCCATCCCTGCTCCAGCGCCGACTCCGATTCCGAGAAACGCATGGATCGGTCCAGTAGCAGGGCTTCGGCTTCGCTCATCGCCCAGACGGTGGCTTCGACCGTGTCCCGGCCCAGTTGCTNNGCGATCCTCTTGTAGCCGTCAATGACCAGGTAACGGTGCGGTTCTCCGCTCACCCCAACCACGACGATCGGCGTCTGTTGCCCGGATGCCGCCAGCGATGCCAGCAGGCGCCGTTGCCGTTGCGGATTCTGAACCCGCAAATGCTCATAACGGCGGTCGAGTTGGTGAAATTCCA
>PLJQ01000441.1 GCA_003140275.1 Limisphaerales bacterium | reverse complement strand
CCTGCATCAAATAGATAAGCATACGGGTTGAAAGTCGCTTTGTAGCCGTATTGCCCAGCTTCCTTCAACTGCATGCGCTCATAGTTCTGGATCGTGGGCAGGACGATCTCCGGCGCGAACGGCAGCGACGCGACCACCGCCCACGGCGCCAGCGTGCCATCGTCGAGACCGAAGGGCGCGCCGCGAGCGATGTAGTCGTAGAACACTCGTTTCACGCCATTCACCATGAAGGTGTTCGGCCCCGGACCATCGCTGGAGGTAATCCCCCAACAGCATTCGCCGTAGTGCTCGAATTGGCGCGGGTTGCGGATTGCGTATTGTTGCTGCACCCAAGTCGCGCGCCGGCTGTTCTCGAAATAATCCAGATCGTGCTGGCGCATGAACTCGTCGCGAACGTCGCGGAAGTCAATCCACACATGCGACAACTGATGGATGAACAACGGTCCGGCGTAGAGAAACTCGATGTCGTAAATCTTTTTCCATTTATACGTCGAAGCCCAGGCGCGGTAGCTCTCGGGCGGCAGCGGGTGCGTCGGCGAACCCATTCCGAGCAGATAGACGATCAGCGCTTCGTCGTAGCCGTGCCAGCGGTAACGCAGAAAGCCCTTCTCAGGCGTCCAGCCGTGACTCACCGCTGCTGCCCCGTTCTGCATCCATTGCCAATCGGCCTTGCGATACAGCGCGTCCGCGAGCCGGCGGATTTCGTCTTCGTCCGCATTCTGCTGCTGGAAGTAGGCGGCGGCGGCCAACATGCCGGCGAGCAGGAACGCGGTGTCCACACTGGACAGTTCGGAGCGCCATGCGCGCCGACCGCTTGTCATGTCGAGGAAGTGATAGTAGAAGCCCTTGTGCCCGGTGGCATCGGCCTCGGGGCCGTGAGGCGCATAAGCAAAGAAGCGGAGCGTCGCCAGTGTCTGTCGCATCGCGTCATCGCGCGTCATGAAACCGCGTTCGACGCCCACCGGATAAGCCGCAAGTGCAAGCCCGACGGCGGCGATGCTGGCCGGCCATCCTTCACGCGATTTGTCGAGCACCAGCCCGTTGGCGGGATTGGCCTTGTGGACGAAATAGCTGAACGAGTCTTGTTGAAGCGTTCTCAGCAGTTCGCTTTGTTCAGGCGTCATCAATCGGGGTGTTTTTCAGGATGACCGTTGGCGTTCTCCCGGACCTCCGCCTTCGCGGCGCAAAAGCAGACGCCGAACACGCCAACGCAGCTTGAAAGATAAATCCAGAGAAGGAATGCCACAATGCCACCCAAGGCACCGTAAAGCGCGTTGAAACGCCCGAAGTGGGCCGCTTGAAGCAGGAACAGCAGTCCGCCCGTCCAGATCAAGACCGTCGCACCCAGCGCGCCGAGCCATACCTCGGCGAACTTGATGGGCCGGCTGGGGGCCAGCTTGTAAATCATGATTACCCCGTAGAACAGCACAAGCCACGGGATAAAATTCAGAATCAAATCCAATACCCATGTGGGAATTTCGAGATAGTTTACGAGCCACCGTTGGACCAGCCGCGCCACGCCGGGCACGAGAACTCCGAACAACACGGCGCTTACCGTGATGCCGAGCAAGCCGAGACTTTTCAATGGCAATCGCCACCAGTTGTAAATCGGCGAATGCCAGATGCGGTTCGTGGTCCGAATCAGTGTGCGCAGGAATTTCAGCGCGCCCCAAACCAACAGTGGAAATGCCGCGAGGTTGATTTTGCCGCGTGCCTCCAACACGCCGCTAATATTTACCTCGGCGTCGCGTTTTTGTTCGCTCGTCAGCGGAATATAACGGTTGACCCACTGCACGACCTCGCGCGTCGCCACCGTGCGCTCGACAAACAGCGACCCGGCACTCACCAGCATGAATACGATAGGCAGGAGCGAGAGCAGCAGGTAATAGACAAAGGCGGCGGCGCGCTGGTCGCCATCCACTTCAGCCCAACGCCCTCCGGCCAGCTTGATAAGCTGCCACCAGTTTGGCTGCTTCGCATCATGCACACGTCTATTTTTTCTTCGATCGCGCGCCAGATCGTTTCGGTGGGCGGGGATTGTATGGCCCTGGCGATGGCTTGGGCGGACCCGGTCGGTGATTCGACGCTTTTATTTTTTGGGGTTTGGCTGGCATAAGTTTTTTGACACCGGACGTTTCACCCCGCAAACTGATTCGGCTGGACGCCACGGTGCAATGACTGCCGTGCGCGCCCCGCCCATTTCCGAAAGCAGGAGTTACTTGTGTGAATGTGCCAGTTCGCCGTGCTGATCGCTCTCAATCCAATAGCCTTCAAGATGGTAGTGTCCATACAACCCGGCCTCGTAGTCCCGGGTAATGAGCGACTCCGCCGTGTATTCCGGTGACTGCTTGATGGCATCGCGGGAAAGATTGACGAAGACTTTCGATTCGCTCCAACTCACGCGCTCGATCCATTGTGGCGAAACCAGGACCTTCTTTCCCGGCCACCAGGTAACGAATCGCCCACGTCTCGTCATCAATGATGAAATCTTCGAGGTGGCCAATCTCGCCGTCCAAGGCTTGAATATTATAACCACTCACGGCATCCGTGCTACGCAGATGGGGATCCCACGCCTTCTCACCTTGGGTGGGGGGCTTCCCGGTTTCCCGGTCGCGCGCGATGTAAGGGTAAGCGCCCCACATGTAGGGGCCATTCCAATACACCGGCCAGCCGTAGTGATCGTAGTACGCCTCCTCGAATTGGCGGGAGACGGGCTTGTCACTGTTCAACGATGGACTCTTCTCAATTTGCTTTTTGGTCAAGTCAACGGCGATGTGCTGCTCCGCTTTAATCGCAGCGACCAGCGCATACGGGGAAATCAGCACCTGCCGGCCCGTAAGCCAATTCCCAGTGTTGGCGACCAGATAGCGAACGGTCCAGTGCCGGTCATCGAAGTAGAATTCTTTCACCTCCCCAAATTCGCCGTCAGGGCCGTCCAATTTGTAACCCTTTAGTGTTTTGGCTTTGCTTAGCATAATAGTTTTTTTCGTACTTTGTGTTTCGTTTTTGGTCGGCGTCGGCGTCCGCGCCGTCAGCGCGTTGTTGAAAGCGATTGCGCCACGATTTGCGTGGGGCCAACACTCAAATCTACTTTGACGCGGGCTTCTTCGCTATGGGGTGAAACCCCACCTTGAAATAGTCACCAGCCTTTGAAACCCGGGCGTTTACTGCGGTTCGCAGGCCTGCCAACCGTCACCGGGCGGTCTCGTCCCGTTTCGTCCCCTCAATCCTTTTCTCGACCTCGGTTAGTCGCGTTCCCTTCAGCTCATCTTCCGTGCGAGTAACGCGCACTGTGGCCCGCGCAGAGCTGCATTCGTCGAAGAGCTTCATACACCCGGGCAGGAACGGCGGGCGGTTCATTGCTGAGAGTTAATGCTTCCAGAACTGTCTTTCGGGTTCCGCGCTTCCCTCTCCTCCAGCTTGTGTTTGAGGTCTGCGACTTCGTGCTTGAGGGCTTGAAATTCTTCTGGACTCGGGCGGCTCCCCGTCAGGGCGAGCGTGGATGTTCGACGGTGGACCCACAGCCCGCCGAGCGCCAGGAGGGCCAGGGCAAAGAGGGCCGCTGTCCCTTCAACAAAGTGCAAAGGCATAGTTCCTGGATGAATGATTTTCGCCGCATCCACGCCGTTCAGAGACAGAATGTAGGCCTCGATGTTGGCGATCATCGGCAGGGTGAGCGCACGGGTGTCTCCGAAAGCCGGCATCATTAACGACGGAGACGGACCGGTCGGCGAGGCCCCGTGCTGGATGACTCGATCAATGTTTTCCGTGAACACGAGCGGATTATCACTGAACAATCCCCGCGAGATGGGCGCCAGTGGCGCCACCACGCCAGCCTGCGAACCGGGATTCGGCACGTTGCCTTCGCCGGCCTTGCCGTGGCATTTTGCGCAATCCAGGTCGAACAGAACCGCACCGTGTTTTGGATCGCCGATCATCTTGGGGAGGGTCACAGTCGCTGCTTTTGCGTCGGCGGCCGGCGGTGCGGAACCAGCGGTGGTGTTGGTTGTGTTTTGTTTTTCTTGCGCGGGCGCTGCCGATGAAGCGGAAGCTTGTTGGTCTGCGTTCGTCGCCGTGCCGGCTCCGACTGCAGCCGGACTGGACGAGGGATTCAGAATAAAATCCGCCAAGCCCTTGAGTTGTGGTTGGGTCAGATTGTTGTGCGCGGGCATTTTGGTCGAGGGATTGTGCTTGGCAGGATCGGTGATCTGCTTGATCAGCCAATCGCTGCCCCGACCCAACTTCGCCTCATTAGACAAATCAGGAGCCGTCGTGCCGCCTTTGCCTTCAATCGTGTGGCAGGTCACACAACCTGTTGAAACGAAAAGACCCTTGCCGTCCTGACTGTCGCCCGTGGAAGCGGTCGTGTTCGTCTGGCCTGCTGCGGGCTTGGTTGGACTGGCTGCGGAGGCTGCAACTTGATTGGTCGGCGCGGGAGCAACTGCGGCAGGTGCCGGTGCGTTCGTAGAAACCGGAGGTGCTGTCCCGGGCTTTGCCGGACTGGCGGTGGGATTTGCGGTTGCAGCAACTTGATTGGTCGGTGCGGGTGCAACCGGTGCCGCCGCCGGTGCATTTGTGGAAACCGGAGGCGTTGCGGCCAAGGGTTGCGCGCTGACCGGAGCCTGTCCGGGCGCGGGCTTCAGAATGAAATCCGCAAGGCTCTTGAGCTGCGCTGGGGTCAGATTTTTGTGCGCCGGCATGGTGGTCGTCGGATCGTGCTTGTGGGGATCGGTGATCTGCGTCATCAGCCATTGGCTTGAGCGGCCCGAGTTCGCCTCATGGGACAAATCTGGCCCCGCCACGCCGCCTTTGCCTTCGATCTTGTGGCAGGCCACACAACCTGCTGAAACGAAAAGACCGCTGCCTGCCGGAACGTCGCCCGCCGGAGCAGTCGCGCTTGGCTGGTTTGATCCGGGTTTTGCCGGCCCGGCAATGGAAGCCGCGGATCCGGCAACTTGATTGGCCGGTGCCGGAGCAGTCGGTGCCGGCGCCGGCGTGACGCCGCGAGCCGCCCCGCTGTTAACCCACTTACGAATCGTTAGCCGTTGCGCGGTGGTGAAGGCCACTGATTCGGGACTGCCGGGCACCGGCATGGCCTCCTTGTAATACCACCCTTTCGGACTATCCCAAACCCGCCGTCTGATCTCGTAACGATCGGCGTAGGCGGATGGGTAATCCAGCCAGTTGTAAATCCAGGTCGGCCGGTTGTGGCATCGCGCGCAACTGACCGCGATGATCGGCAACACATCACGCAGGTAAGTGGGGCTTTGGTTCGTTGATTCCACAGCGTTGCCTGCGACGGCATTTGTCGGAGATGGAATGGCGTTTTGCTTGGACGCGGCTGGAGTGGCGGCGGGAGTTGCAGATGGGGCAACTTGATTGGTCGGCGCGGGAGCAGTCGCAGCCGGCGCCGGTGCGTTGGTCGCAGACGGGAGCGCTGTCCCCGGTGCTGTCGGAGTGGCGGCGGGAGAGGCGGCGGAAGCTGTGGGTGCTGCAACCTTATTCGTCGGTGCGGAAACAGTCGCGGCAGGCACCGGTGCGTTCGTCGAAACCGAGGGTGCTGCCGGCCTGGCGGCGGAGGCTGTGGGTGTGGCAACTTGATTAGTCGGCGCGCGTGCAGCCAAGGCAGTTGCCAGTGCATTTGTGGAAACCGAGGGCGCTGCCGCCGCNNCACCGAGGGCGCTGCCGCGGGCGTTGCGGGAGTGGCGGCGGAAGCCGAGTCTGTGGCAACTTGATTGGTTGACGCAGCAGCAGCCGGGGCAGGCGCCGATGCGTTCGCACCGGAATTACTGTAATGACCGATGAATGTCAGGGCAAGGATCACGGCCACGAACATGAAGCCGGACAACATGGCGACCGGCCGCCGGAAAGGATTTCTCTTCTCGTTGCGATCAATGAACGGCACCGCAAACAGCAACAGGACCAGCAACGCGGGAATGGCCACCGTGCCCATCCATTCCCAGGATCCTTTGAATGCCTTGAGCGCCTCATACAGAAAAAGAAAATTCCACTCCGGTTTCGGAGTGTAGGAGTTGTCCAGCGGATCGGCCGGCCCGGAAATCGGCACGCGTACAAACGCGCTCAGACAAATCAGCACCATCATGATCACGGCGACCATCAGCAGATCCTTGAAGGTCTGGTCAGGCCAGAACGAACCGGTCCTTTCCGGCTTCTTGGGCTTCCAAGGCCCAACACTACCGAACTGCCGGAACGCCACGATATGCGCGACAATGAAGAAGAACGTCAAGGCCGGCAGGATCGCCACATGGACAGCAAACGCCCGGGACAGAGTCATTTGTCCCATCGCATCCCCGCCGCGCATGAGCAACTTCAGGAAGTTCCCGATCAGCGGCACCGTTCCCGCCATGTTGGTTCCGACCACTCCGGCCCAATACCCCAGCGTGTCCCAAGGCAGGATTGCCCCCGTGAAAATGAAGGCCGCCCCCAAAAGCAACAGCACTACCCCAAGCACCCAGGTCAGTTCGCGGGGTTTCTTGTAAGCCGCCCAGATGAACACTCGCACCACATGGAGTCCCATCACCACGATAAACGCTTGGGCGGCCCAGTAATGCAGTCCGTGAACCAGCCAGCCAAGCGGCACCTGCAAGCGCAGAAACATCACGCTGTCATACGCGTGATCAACGGTGGGAACGTAATACAATAACTGCCATACGCCCGTGATCACCAACACCATAAACAAGGCCAGCGTGGCGCTCCCCAGAACGTAGGCGAACCTGGTGCCGCCGGGAATCTCGTCAACGGAACCCCAACGTATGACCGCTGATAGCGGCCAGCGTTTCTCCACCCACTGGCCGAGCCGACCCCTGCGCTTGACTGGCGAATCCATATCCCCGATTCAGATGCGAGTCTTTTTCGCAATACCTGTCTCGAACCGTTCCCACTCCACGTAAAGCGTGCCGTTCTCAATCTTGTGGGACAACGTGTCCAAGGGACGCGGCGATGGTCCGCCCTCCACCTTGCCCGTAATGGAAAAGATACTGTTATGGCACGGGCAAATGAATTTCTTCAACTCCGGGTGCCAGTTGGAACGGCAGCCCATGTGCGGGCAGATCGGAGAGAACACGGTCGCCTCCGTGGGGGACTGCTTGATGACCCACACTTCTTGGCTCGTCTCCGTCTGTAAGTAGGCGTCCGTCTCGACATCGGTGAAATTCAATTTGATGGGCTGTCCCTGCGGCGCGCTGTCAAATCCGGCCGTTTTCGAGAACTGCAGCTTGGACTGGTGATAGATGGTACCCACCAGCGAGGCGGCCAGTGGATACCCAATCACCACCGCCAGCGGTGCCGCCAGGATTCCGCAGGCACACGCCAGAAACTTGCGTCGTCCCATATCTTCGGGCGTTTCGGATTCGGGAGTGGAACCGTTCAAGTTGGTCCTTTCTTCGTTTCAACATGGTTACGCATTCATCCGTTCGACTTCTCGCGGTGCGGGCTCAACCGTTTGACGGGTCTTTCGCCCGCATCGCGGTCGGCTCAACCGGGCCGGCGAATGGCCGTTCTCAAATGGTGCTCCACATTCAGACGTCAGTTTTGACCGGAGCGGCTTCGCCCTGCGCCTTCAACTCGCGTTCCGCCCGAAGCCAATCCTCAAAGTCGTGGCCGGGATCGCTTCCTCGATCCAGTTAGAGTTCATAAGCGCGGCGCTCGATCTTTTTCGGGTCAGGATTCCGTTCGTTGTTGAGCCTTGCTGGTGTTGATTTTTGTGATGTTTCAAATTTTGAGTTTTCTATTCTCTGTTCTTTCCAGTTTCAGTGCTCCTTGGCCACCAGTTCATCCACCCAATATCCCTTGCGTTTGTAGTGGCCGTGCAGCCCGATCTCATAATCCCGCGTCAGCAGGGATTCCTCCGTGTATTCTGGCGACTGCTTGATGGTTTCGCGGGAAAGATTGACGAAAACTTT
>PLJQ01000293.1 GCA_003140275.1 Limisphaerales bacterium | reverse complement strand
CACGAACTCAGAAACGGCTGGACAGCTTATGAATGATACATGGTACTAGAACAGCTTCTCGGCTACGAACATATTGAAAAGCTCACCTACATCAAACTAAATCCCCAAACACCTTGCCGCCTCGGAGTGCTGTCCCGGTCAGCCGAATTGCTGGGCGTGTGTTACGTTACGGTTCATCGGCTCTTGCAGCAAGGATTGCTACGCGGTTCCCTGGCCTTGCGCAAGAAGGTCATCGCGAAGGTGGAGATTGAACGGTTTCTGAAAGAGACAAGTGATACGTTGTGATCTGCATAGGCCGCCCGGCGCGATTTTTTGTTTCAAACCAGTTCGCTGCGTGCGTTGAGGCAGCCATTGTGCAAGTGCAAAGTTTCGGAACAGGCGCACAGTGAGCGAGACGGATTTTTCATTCGGCGGACATTTGATTCACTTGGGTGACCACGTCCGCGGCAGGAAATAATCTGAATTATCCTTGTCCTGTTTGCAGGAATGTTGTTTGGTGGGTTGAATCTGCTGGCGGGTGCTTCCGACTTGCGAATGCCCGACCAGGACCCATACTCAATGCTAGGAAAATAGAGATGCGCCGGTTTGGCCAACGCGTTAAATTCGTGAATTTGCTGGAGTGGTGTCCGCGATGGATAGCTCAGACCGCGTTATGAACGTGCGCAATTTTTGTTCCGAACCGATAAGAGAGCAAGCTGCTTATGACATCGAACTTTTGTAAGGGGGTCTTAATTTGCGGCTTCGCTGCTGTCCTGGCCTTGGCTGATGGGAGAGTGGCGCTAGCCCAGCCGTCCATTGATCTCGCGGGCGCGACCGTAGTAACACGCAAAGGGCAACTACCCAAGGCCGAGCAGGCGGCGGTACAAGTGCTGGTCGAGGAACTGGAGAAACGCATCGGTAAACGTCTGACGGTTTCCACAACGTGGCCGAAGGACGGCCTCGCCGTGGTGATCACATCAGGGCCCGCCGAAGCCGCATGGGGCCACGTTATACCCAAGCGGGAAGGCGGCGACCGGCCCGAGACGCGGCCCGAGGGTTATCGCGTGTTCGTCGAGGACGGAAATATTGTGTGGATCGTGGGGGCTGATCCACGCGGGGTGCTGTTCGGGGTGGGACGACTGTTGCGGACGGTCGAGTGCGCCAGCGGCGTCGCGCGTTTGCCGGCGTCATGCAATGTGGCCGCGGCGCCAGTTTATCCCATCCGCGGCCATCAACTTGGCTATCGTGCCCGGGCCAATTCTTACGACGGGTGGGATCGAAAAACTTACGAGCAGTATATCCGCGAGTTGGTCATTTTTGGAGGGAACAGTGTTGAAAACATCCCTTTCGAAGACACGCAAACAAGTCCCCATTGGCGGGTGCCGCGCGCGGTGATGAACCGGCAACTGAGCGAGATTTGCGAACACTACGATGTGGATTATTGGGTTTGGACTCCTGTCACTTTTGATCTTACCGACCAGAAACTCCGGCTGAAAGAGTTAGAACTGCACGAATCGTTTTATCGCGATTGCCCCCGTCTGAATGGCGTTTTCTTTCCCGGCGCGGACCCGGGGAAAAATCCGCCTGAACTTGTGCTGCCCTTCCTCGAAGACATTTCGAAGCTGCTGGCGAAATATCATCCCGAAGGGAAGGTATGGGTATCCATGCAGGGCTTTACCGGTCCGAAGCTGGACTATGTGGTCAAGTACCTGGAGGAGCAAAAACCTGCGTGGCTGGGGGGCATCGTGGCGGGACCGCAATCGGCCTCTCCCCCGGCATTACGCGCACGCATTCCGAAACAATATCCGTTGCGCGACTACCCCGACATCACCCACACCGTGCGTTGCCAATATCCGGTGACCTGGTGGGATCCGGCGTTTAATTTCACTTTGGGCCGCGAATGCTGCAATCCCCGCCCGTTATTCTATACGCATGTTCATCAGCAAACCGCGCCGGGCACCGCCGGTTTCATCAGCTACTCGGACGGCTGCCATGATGACGTGAACAAGGTGATCTGGAATCTGTTGGCAGTTGACCCGAACGCAAACCCCCGCGAAACCCTCATGGACTACGCGCGATTTTTCTTCGGGGCGGATGTAGCCGAAGCCGCCGCTGACGGCATCATGGCGTTCGAGAAAAACTGGGTGGGTCCACTCATCACCAACCCAACAATTGATTCCACGCTGGCGCTCTGGCAGGGGTTGGAGAAGAGGAAGCCGGAGTTGAAAGACAACTGGCGCTGGCAACTCTGCTTGTTGCGCGCCAACTATGACGCCTACATCCGGCATCGGCAGATGTATGAGATGAAGCTGGAGGATGAGGCAAACGAGATCATGGCTCAGGCCGGAACAGGCGGCGCCGAGGCCGCGATGAACGCCGCTCAAGCGGTTCTCCAGCGGGCCGACACCCAGCCCTGCCGGAAGGAGTTGCGCACCCGGGTCGATCAACTCTGCCAGGCGCTTTTCGATTCGATCAAACTGCAGACGAGCGTGAAGCGTTTTCAGGCGAGTGAATCGGAGCGCGGGTGCGTGCTCGACTTCGTGGACTACCCGTTGAACAACCGCTGGTGGCTCGAGGACGAGTTCGCCACGATCCGCAAAATGGCAACGGAACAAGAGAAGATCGCGCGGTTGGACGTACTCGCTCATTGGGAGCACCCCGGCCCCGGCAGTTACTATGATGACATTGGCGACCTCGCAAAATCACCTCACATGGTCCGGGGACCGGAACTCAATACGGATCCGCTGATCCCCGTGCGCGGAACCAGTACTCCTGGCTTCGTTTGGGACCAGGGTGGTTACAGTCGGCTCCGATTATCGTGGCAAGGCGGCATGCGACCGGGGCAGATGATCTACGAAAACATCGACCCCAACGGACAGTATGTGATTCGCTTAAACGGGAGAGGCGAGGTGTCGCTGTATGTGAACCAGAAAAAAGTTGAGCCAGCCTCGGACACAAAGAAGCCATCGCCCGTTCGAGAGACGCAACCCGCCGCCGCGCCAGGACCGCGTCCAAGGTTCAGCCCGCAGTTCACGGAGTTTCCAATTCCGCAGGAGTTGCTGAAGGACCGCAAGATCGTCGTTGATTGGAGCAACCCCAGCGAACCGCTCAAACCCGTGACGCGCTTTGGGCCTTTCGTCACTGAAATATGGCTGCTCAAGAACCAGTGATCTCCTTGGGTCGATCTCTGAGCTTTATCCTCTCCGTCCGGAAGTCGTCCGTTTATTGGTGAGATCGATAACAGATTGTAGTGCCATCTTCCGGTCACCGTCTGATTTGGCGGACTTGGCCTCTTCGAGAAGCCCAATCTCTTCAGGAATATTGCGAAGAGGCGTATCGAGTTTGAAATAGCCGAGATTCCGATCGCCGTGAAGCTGGTTGGTTTCATCGCCAAGTTTGCCCGCTTCGTCCCGCAGTTTCTTCATTTCGTTCGTCTCGGTCGGTTCGCGCAGGATGTCGAGCGCTTGCGCAATCGTCTTATCGTACTCGCCGGGAATCGCCACGCCGAGAACGTCACGCACCCGTTTCTCCTTGTTCATCTCGTTCCTTAGTTTGTATTGCAGATACTGGTCGAGGGCCGCCTTTTGCATGTGCAGCCGCCATCGGTAATCACGTTTCATTCGCCAAGCCGGCATTTTGTCGCCAGCTTCCTTGACGAGCGCATAGTAACGCGCAATACCGGGATTGCTGTCCAGAGGCGCGACGAGGTTTTGCTCGAGCTGGAAAAGCGCCTGGAGCATTGGTTCGGCAGACAACTCTCCGAAGTGGAGCACGCAATACTCGCGCACCACGTCCTCCAGTTCGCGGTTCGGATCCCACAACAAACGCGCCCACATATACTGATGGAACTCATCATGGTTTCCTTCGGAATAAACAATGTCCCCTTCGGTAAACGGCATGATCGCCTGGAAGATGGTGTACATGGCTTTGGGCCGCGCATGGAACATCCGCCGATTGTAGGCTTTGACGATGTTGGGCTCCGGTTTGTCAATCTGGTATTGTGACCGGATCCAATGAGTAATGTCCGAGTAATTCATGATGTGCTGATCAATGGGCAGCTCATGCAGCATCTCAGCCAGGTATCGGTCCACCGGCCCCTTCCCGGGATAGACGAAGAGATCCTCACGGAGATCCTTGTCGCGGAAATAACGTGACAGCGGGTTGCTGCCCGGGCCATAGGCGATGCCATACGACCAGGTGCGCGGCTGCTCCTTATAATAATCGAATATGGCCCGTTCCCCGGCGTTATCCAAACCCTGGTTCGCAATCAGAACGATGCTCTTGGGATGATACTTAAGCCAGATGGCCGCCATTTCCTCGCTAAGCTTGACGAACGTTTTTCCCCACGGCTCGCAGCGCGCATCGTTACAGCCACCGGGATCACCGGCGTAGAAACGCATGACGTCGTGGTCGCCGCGTTGAGCGAAATCCTTGTCCCATTGCGCCAGGAGCGCCGCGCGCGCCTCAGGAATCGAAGGACAAACCCACTGCGTGCCTTCCCACGCTTCACGTCCACCCGCCTTCCACGCTTTCGGATGTTCGCCAAAAAGCTGATTAGGACGTGCGCCCGTGGTCGTCATCAATGAAAAAGATTTCACAAACTCATAAAACGGGCCTGGCTTCTCTTCCGTATAGAAGCAGTTGCCGCCGGCGAGAGCATAATCCAGCACCACCCCGTGCAATTCGTTGTCCGACCAACGGCGCGCTTTGGTGGCGGTCATCATCGTGCCGCCCTGATTGGCCGAGAACCCGCGAAAACGGAATCCGGGAGAAGTACTGAAGTTGACCGCGGAAAGATCGATGTGATCCTCATCAAACCGGATTCGGCGCACAATCTCACCCACGGCATAGAGCACGGCGCGGTCATCGGCACCCACGGCGATCAGCACCCGGTCGTTCCCATCTTGCGTGGTTTTGAGGGCGAATCCTTCCGGGTTCGGCTTCTCTTTGCCCGGCGGCCGAACCGTTTCGCGCGTGCATAAATCGTTGAGCGCACCGGAGGCCCGCAACTTGCCCAAGTGAATGTACAGATCCGCGCCTGGATTGCGCGTCGGGTTTACTTCGATCGTGATCGACGTACAGCTTTGAATCCTGGATTTCAGGACCTCAGCTGCGCGCGCTTCGACAGGCGACGCTTCCTGATCCAGCACAATTCCGATTGAATGAATCGCCGGAGGCCGGACCGGTCCCGCATTTTCCCCGTGGCACCATCCGTACGGCAGCAATGCGCTGCCCGCAAGGACGCAAACAAATCTGGAGTATCTTACGGGAGTGAAATTCATGCCAGTGACCATAAAAAACCTTTCCGTCGAATCAGTGAAACCAACACAGACATTTCTGAACGTTGCACCGGATCGTTGATGGTTCTGTTGACAGCAACTCCGGGTCGAGATCCTTAGTGGAGCCACACAAGCCCGGCCACGCAAGCGCTAACGCTTGCCTTCCTGGACAACTATTAAAATTAACCGCCAATCGCGTTTGAGAAAGTGAATAATAGCAGGTGTTTCTTCCTAGCAGCCTCTCGCATTCGCTTCAAAAACCAAACATTATTCTCCCTTTGCGCTGGTACGCTTTTTCCGTTTCTTGTCCGGCGCAACCACAAACCAGCGGCTCGCAATTCCTCGAGCGGATGCGTTTCGCGCAATGCCGTAGGATTTCCTTGTTGCTTCGCAGATGCGACCGGTACCCAAACAAAGTATCCCACTGAAACGAGAATGTTGGTGAGGAGTGGAAGGGTAAGGACTTGCAATTTGCGTGGGCAAGGCGTAAAAACGGTTTAAGTCAGAAGCCAAGACTGTCCAAGAGAGGCGAGCTGAATCCTGAACCTTTTATGAGCACTAAACTCCGTTGCTTTATCATACTGATGCTGTTGGCAGTGCCTGCCGAAGTGCGGGCCCAATACATTTTTACGACCAATAACGGCACGATCACCATCACTCAATACACCGGTCCCGGCGGTGACGTGACCATCCCAAACTCAATCAATGGCCTCCCGGTCACTGGCATCGGGCCGGCTGCATTCTACCAGATTTCCAGCATGACCAGCGTGACGATCGGCACCAACGTCACCACCATTGCAGATAATGCGTTCTTTCAATGCATCAACCTGGCCGGCGCGACGATTCCCGGCAGCGTCACGAACATCGGACAGGGTCCGTTCATTGACTGCCAAAGTCTTACTGCGATATCGCTCAGCGCCCCAAATTCGCATTATAGCGTCACGAATGGAGTGTTATTTAACAAGACGCAAACTTCGCTCATTCAATTTCCGGGAGGCATAGGTGGAAGTTACACCCTGCCAGCCGCCGTCACGAACATCGGTGTGGCATTCATTGGCAACACCTTGACCGCGATATCGGTGAATTCTTCAAATGCGTATTATAGCAGCACGAATGGAGTGTTGTTTGACAAGAGCCAAACGTTTCTCATTTCATATCCGGGCGGCGCCGTCGGAAGTTACACCGTCCCCAAAAGCGTTACCACCATCGTGAGCGCTTCGTTCGAATACTCCCCCAGTGTGACCAGCGTCACGATCGGCACCAACGTCACAAGCATTGGGTTGTTGGCATTCTTTGATTGCGCCAGCCTGACCGCGATAGCGGTGAATTCTACAAATGCATTCTATAGCACTACGAATGGCATTTTGTTCGACAAAAACAAAACCATGCTCATCCAATACCCGAGCGGCTTGAGCGGGAGTTGCGTCATCCCTGACACCGTCGTTAACATCGGGGATGGCGCCTTTGGCGACGCCTTCGGCCTGACCAGCGTCGTGATTCCCAACAACGTCACCAACATTGGACAACAGGCTTTTTATAGCTGCCAAGGCCTGGCCAACTTGACCATTGGCGGCGGGGTCAGGACGATCGGACAGCTCGCGTTCTTTTTCTGCCCCGGCCTGACACACATCGTGTTCCCCGCCAGCCTTACCAACCTCGGGTTCGAGGTGTTCGCCGGCTGTCAAAGCCTGACGAATGTCTGTTTTGAAGGGAACCAACCCGTTGATGGCGGCAGTGTATTTTTCTTCGACAATGTTTTATCCACCATTCTACATGTCAATGGAACGACAGGCTGGGGAGCCTCCTACGATGGCATCCCAACCGCTCCGTGCGCTACTTGTGGAGGAAGTGCGCCGCAACTGGCCATCGTCCATTCAGGCACCAATGTTATTGTGACCTGGCCGACCAACTTCACCGGATATACTTTGCAGTCCACTACCAACCTTGTATCACCAGCGGACTGGATTACGAATACTCCCCTACCAGTCATCGTCAACACGAACAACGCAGTGACCGATTCCATTTCAGGCGCACGAAAGTTTTACCGTTTGAGCCAGTAACTAAACGGAGGACATTTCCACGCCGGTCTGTACTATTCGGAGGGGGATCTCACATCCGTGATTATCGGACTTTCGGACTTAAATTTGTTTTTGTCACGCCAATCTCATTCAACCCCGGTCACTTCCAGCCTCTCCCTAGTTTCCTAAACTCAAGGGCATGACTCACCAGACAAGTTTTTCGCAAGCCGAGTTTGCCGACAAGAAGAAGCTCACGCG
>PLJQ01000223.1 GCA_003140275.1 Limisphaerales bacterium | reverse complement strand
AACCGTGCTTATCCGGTTTGTTGACAATGCAGCCAGGACTGAGGTGCCAGAATCACGGCAAAGTTCGCCAGCCTCATGATCACTGCTACTCGGAGGCGGCCTGGCAGTCCTCAAAGCGTTCTTGTCAATGAACCGGATATGCACGCCATCAACCATCATCTCTCAACCCTCAACTCTCTTAACGGGCATAGGTGTTGAGAGACACACGCCAGTGGCCGTCTGCAAGGACCTTCCAAACCGGAATAGAGGGCGCGCTACCCTCATGCCCGTCCATTTCCCAAGTGAATCGGGTCTGCCAGCAGAGACCACGCACGGTCGAAGTAATGACCGGACACCCAATTCGGTGCGCTTGGGATTCCTTTTTCCGCGACGCGAAATCCCGGTACCGGCAAGGTCTTTTACGAACCTGGCCGCGGTGGTTCAACTCCGCCTTCGCGTTCGCGCTTGGGTTGCAAACTTTGATAGTGAAGTCCCGGCTCTTAACCGGCGAGAACTCGGTGCGAATCCGAGGCGACCCACCATTTCCGCATCCGTGGTGAAATTATTATCATGCTCCGCTTCGAACGGAGAGTTTGCAGGTGGGAGTCCTGCCGGATGCACCAATTTATGCCGCGTTAGTCCAACTACAAGAGACGCTCCGCTCAGAACGGAGAGGTTGGGGGTGGAAATCCCTCACGCGGCACCAGCTTTTGGCCCTGCGCCAGCAGCCTACGTAGTCCAATGCAGAGACAGCGCACTTAAAACGCGCAGAGTGTCGGTGCAAATCCGGCCGTGGGCACTGGTGGCCGTGTGCAAGCACCGCGTGTAGCCCAATGCAGAGGCACGAAGCTCAAACCTTCGAGAGTGCAGGTGCAAGTCCTGCCACGCGGACCAATTTGGAATGTCCACCGGTCAAGCGAACCGGGCCTCGGTGCTAACGAGTGCGTGCCTTCGGGCAAGTGGTGCAAGTCCACGGCATTCCGGTCTTTGCAGACTGCACCCTTGCGCGCGTAGCTCAAAGAGAGCCGGCGGACTTATACCCCGCATCGCACTAGATCAGTGCCGGGATCCGGAGCGTTACCGGACGCGCGTACCAACCTTTTGTCCCCGTAGCTCAAATTACAGAGCGGACGCGTCCTAAGCGTCGGGTTGCTGGCGTGAGTCCGGCCGGGGATGCCATTTATCGCGGGTGTGGTTCAACAGCAGAATGCGGCCGTGCCAAGGCCGAGACGACGGTGCGACTCCGTTCACCCGCTCCATTTCGGGGGCGTAGCTCACCAGCAGAGCGCTCGTACGACATACGAGAGGCAGGGAGGGCAGCACTCTCCGCTCCCACCATTTTTGAGGGCATAGCTGTAGTCCAGTCAACATGTCTGCCTCTCATGCAGGAGATCACCGGATCCCGCGGCGGCGGGACGGTCAGGGACGCCAATTCCGCTGCCCCCAAAGCATTGTCAGCGATGCATTCGCTCGGTAAGCGAATCAGCTCGGTGCAACTCCGGGTGGGGGCTCCATTCTTGATAACCGTCCGCAACGGTCGCCATGCGCGATAGTGGCCGTCCGCAAGAACCGCAGTCGAGCCAACGCTCAAGTGGGTTTCATAAGCCCGCTATGTCCAGGGCAGCACTGGAGACTGCGACCAACCTTCGCTCGTTGAGCTTCGGCTCGGCGGGCCATTTCCGCCTCCTTGCAGCAGCCTGCGGATTTCTTTTGTAAAGAATTCCTGCCGGGGCAGCACCGGCAGGAGGCTCCATCATTGTGGCACTGCGCAAGCAGCTCGCGTAGCCCAGTGCAGAGGCACGACGTCGAGAGCGTCGCCAGTGCAGGTGCAAATCCTGCCGCGAGCACCATTTCGGCCTGCAAGCATTAAAGTGATGCAACGGACTTTTAATCCGTAGAACAGGGCGCGTTACCCTGGCGGGCCACCAACTTTGCCTCGTGGTGTAACAGCAGCATGCCGGGCTTTGACCCCGAGGGTCTTGGTGCGAATCCAAGCGAGGCAGCCAAATCATTTCAGCCCGTTAGCTCAAAATCAGAGCGGCAGTTTTACAAACTGCGGACGTTGGAGAGTTACCAACACGGGCTACCAATTTTGCCGTTGGGTGTGGAAGTCTGCACACCTGTCTCTGAAACAGGGAGAGTTGGAGCGTTACCAGCAGCGGCAGCCAATTTCCCTCGAAGCAAGCAAAACAATTCATGCCAGTTGCAACTTTGATTCCGCCCGCGTCGGGCCGTCGTGGAGTTTTAGGACAGATTGAACGTCCGGGTGGATGTCGGGATTTCCAACGTGCCGGATGAATTCGCATGTGGCCCAATTCGCGGAGCAACTGTGATATTCGGTGTCCCACTTTTGAAATTGTTTTTCCCGTTTCGCATCCAGCCATGGCCAACGTTCCGGTTTTCTACGCAGACCACAACGCCACGGCTTCGGTGTCAGGCGTGCGCGAAAACATTTCTGGGCCTTGCAAAGTTTCTGATAGAGCGGATCTGCTCCCAACGCGGCGAACACATTGTCAGCCATCGGAGAATCGGCGTCCATGAGACCATGCGTTGCCAATAAGCGCAGCCCGGCGCGAGTCCGGTAAACGCGCCAGCCCCATTCGGGATTGTTGCGGGTCCAGTTCTCGATCTTTATCAGCACTTCGTCCAAAGGCTGAACCGTCGGCTTGGGGTCAGGTTTTCCGAAAAGCCTTTTGAAGAAACCGGGTGCTTTTGTTTCGCGCAGGTCGATGTCTACAAACATCGCGCGGGCGGTATTCAGCACCAGGCAGCCGTAGGAGTTCCGGGTGATGACGGCGAAGAGTTCGCCCGCGCTGTTTTTGAATTCCTGCATGATCTGCTCGCGAAAGGGTCGGTTTGGATAATATCCACCATGGGTGCTGGGTGGGAAATCGCCCGATTTAATGCGCGCCATCAATTGTTCAACGGCTTGAAGAGCGAGTGATTCCGCTTCGGCAAGGCTGTTGGATGACCAGCGCCAGCAAATGAAATCTCCTTTGTTGGCCCGGGCCCAGAACTGCGGAAAGTTCATAAAACAAAATTGAGCTTTTGACCGGAAGACTGCAAGACCGTTTCGTCGGCCATTTCAACAAAGAACAAACACCTCACGCGCGAAGCGCAGTGGCCGTGTGCAAACATTTTATGAGTGACGTATTGAATAAAAACATCGTGCTGGTGCTCAACCGCAACTGGCAGGCGATCAACATTCGCACGCCGCAGGACGCAATTTGCCAAATGGCAACCAACGTGGCCACCGCCCTCGACATCGAGCTTGGTGATAGTGCCCCTGCGGAAGCAGCCCGTGCGGAAGCACTCCGCCCCGTCACGTGGGACGAATGGATCACGCTGCCCGTACGTGAGCAGGACTACGCGGTGCGTACCGCGCATCGTGCGATCCGCGTACCGACAGTTATCGTGGCGGTGAACTACGCGCACGTGCCGAAGAAGCGCCCGAAGCTCTGCTCCAAGACGATTCGCGAGCGCGACGGCAATCGCTGCCAATACACGGGCAAGTTGCTGAAGCCGGACGAAGGCAGTCTCGACCACGTCCTGCCACGTTCGCGCGGTGGCAAGGACGCGTGGGAAAACCTCGTGTGGTCGAGCAAGGAGGTGAACGCCCGCAAGGGCAACCGTCTGCCCCACGAAGCCGGCCTCAAACTGCTCACCATGCCACGCGCGCCGAAGGAACTGCCGGTGACAGTGCTCATCCGCAATGCCCCGGGCATTGCGGAATGGCGGCTGTTCCTGAACGAATGAAACAACGGGAGAGCGGGCGTCAAAGCTCGCTCTCCTATTCAAGCCGCATTAGAATTTCAACGAGACTGCAAACCAGACAAAACCATGCCAACAATTGACTCTTCAACACCGCATGAATCTGCAAAGTTCGGAGGTTTTCAATTTACTCAAGAACTCGAATTCTGTTTTGAAGGACTGACGAATGTTCTCGGTAGAATCCTTATCTCCGAACTGAAGAATCTTCCTCACCCCGTTGGCTTGGTAGCTGGGAATGTGCATCAGAACGCGCTCGCAATTCTTTCTCTTGCACCCGACGCGTGTCTCAGCGAGGCATTCCTCTTAATGAGGGTGATGTTGGATTCGGCATTAACGGCTGGCTATTTACTTGTGACCGACAGCAGTGAGAGAGAAGCCTACGTTTCCCAATCTCCTTCGCCGGACACTTTGCGTTCCGGAACATCCGATGAAATCATTGCACAGGCCAAGACTCTCAAACAACCCGATTGCATTCCGCCTCATCGACTGAAGTCGCTGAACGAACGCATTGAGACAGTATGCTCCAAGACGGGCACAAACCCTGATGCGTGGCGAATGCTGGTCGCTTCGATTTATCCGGAAACGACAGATATTTTGACGGGATCGATCCACGGATACGCGCTTCGATTTCGAGCGATGGGAGCAGCAAGTAGTGGTGAAGGCAGTGGAGGAGCATTTTCGATGCTCTTCTTAATGGGCTGCGATGTCCTTTATGAGTTGATTGGTTTCTTTGCTAAGCACATCAACACTGAAACTTGGAAATCTGAAACGGAGGCGCTCTACAAGCAGGCGTATGCAGTGATGCAGAAAAGCAACGTCGGCATCGATAATCCAGTGCAGGGAGCTTGGGATCGGCTGGAAAGACTCGAACATTTCGGAGCACGAAAGCTGTCCCCACAACTGGGAGAATTTGAAGATGCTTTCAGATCAAGCTACGAGGCGGCGGTGATTATTCCATTTTTGATGAAAAAGGATGATCGCGATAAGTTCAAACTAGCCATGCTCTATTTACGACGGGCGCTAAACGACTTCCGAGCCGTTTGGGTGCTGTTGACTGGGGGATATACGGCCCAAGCCTCTGCGTGCTCCGGCTCCCTATTCGAAGCATCGCTTGCGAGCATCTGTTTACTTCAGAAGGACAGTGTCCACGCGTTTGAAGCAAAGCTCCAATCACCAACCGGGAATGATTTTCCGTGGGGGCCAATGGAGATGGCAAAGATGGCATGTGCGCTAATGGATGGCCTAACTGTGCCAAGCACTGAATATGAAGAATGTTGGCGCTCACTATATGCGCGATACGTGTGGCTTTCCCAGATCCGTCACTCGACATTTCAGTCCGTTACACACGAGATCAAGGCTGGGACGATTGATTGTGGAACCTACACCATTATGTCTATACCAAACTGTAAAGATGAAGATCTTCCGGTTAAAATAGGGATTGCTCTTGGAGCACTCGCTGACCTTCAGGCAGCGATGAACGCTTTTCTCGTTGCCTTGGGACACCAAAAGGAAACCGGCATCGAATTGTTTGATTCGCGCAAAGTGAAAGCCGCCGCCAGAATTACCGAACTTGTTCACAAGTTTTCGGAAATCAAGAACCCAATCACGATCGCAAGAACGAGATTCATGATGAGACATCCACCGATTTCTAAAACGAAGGAGTCTTAACCGGTCGCATTTTATCAACACCAACACTTTTCTCCGTCTCGGTGTGCCGCTGGGAGAAGCCACGCTGTGTGCGACGGATTTTATTTCCAAATTCATCTTCGACGATTAAAATGACCAACACCAATCCAACTCAAATCCACGCCACGGGTGAGGCCACCGGCTTCATTCCCGCACCAGGCGACAAGGGCAAGCCCATCACCGTCATCGGCACGGCGGCAATCCGCGACGCGTTTGATGCCAAGTGCATCGAGCAGGCGCTGAACTCGCGCGGTGCTCCCGGCGTGACCGACTTGGTGCTCAATCCTGACGCGCACGCCGGCTACGGCGCGCCCGTGGGCTGTGTGCTCGTTTCGCCCACGCACGTTTATCCCGGCCCGGTCGGCGTGGACATCAAATGCTCCATGAGTTTGCTCCAGCTTGATCTTCCGGTGGATGCCGTCGCGGACAAAACTGTCCGTCGCGCGCTCATCAATGCCATCGTTGAACGCACGCCGACCGGTGCTGGCAAAGGTCAGCGCAACGTGAAAAAAGGTCGCAATGTGAACGGCGAACTTGGTCGTCGGGTCGCAATTGAAGGCGCATCGGAAGGTGTTTGTCGTGAACTTGGCATTCCACCCGAGTGGGCGCAGCATTGCGAAGATGCTTTCCATCTCGGACACAGCAACCAGCGCGATGACCTCGCGGCACGACTCGAACTGTTGATCAGTGCAGGCAAGTTCCCGAAATTTGAGGACAAGATCCGCCAGCTTGGTTCTTACGGCAGTGGCAATCACTTTGGTGAATGCGAAGCCGTGCAGATTGCCGACAACGACCGCGCTCGCCGCGCTGCCGAAGTTTTCGGCTTGCGTGATGGTTGCGTCGCGTTTCTTTCCCACTGCGGTTCGCGCGGCTTTGGTTACGCATTGGCCAACGACCAGTTCCGCACCTTGCAGAACAAATTTGCGGCTTGGAACATCCCGTTACCCGGCGATGATAAGGAATTGGTCTATGCCCCGCTCGGCACCCCGGAGGCCGACAATTACATCGACGACATGTCGCTCGGCGCGAACTTCGCGACCGTGAACCACATGCTCATCAACGCGCTCGTGCTCGAAGCGTTTCAGGAAATCATTCCGGGAGCTCGTGGCAAGCTGGTGTATTTCATCAGCCACAACATCGCGCGCCGTGAAATCGTGAACAACCAGGAATGCTGGGTGCATCGTAAAGGCGCGACCCGCGCTTTCCCGGCGAACCACTTCTCGCTCAAGGACACGCCGTTCTACGAAACCGGTCATCCAATTTTGCTGCCCGGCAATCCGACCGCCGGCTCTTGCGTCATGGTTGCTCATCCGGGTGCGGACAAGAGCTGTTAAAGTGTGAACCACGGTGCGGGCCGGGCCAAGGGTCGCAAAGCCGCAATCCGCGAACTTGATCAGAAGACCGTGGACGATGAATTCGTGGCGCACGACATTTTGACCAACTGCCGCACGTATCCGAAGGACGAAGCCCCGGCGGCGTACAAGCATTTCAACGAAGTGTTGAATTCCGTGCGCCTCGCCGGCCTCGCCAGCGAAGTCGCGCGCCTCCGTGCCCGCTTCGTCATCAAAGATTCCGATGACAGCCTGAAAGGCGCTGCATAATCGACGATGCTGGCACACGGTAGGATTGCGCGGAGTGAAAATTCTTGGCACCGTTGCTGGGAGACTGGAAATAGCGAATGTCCCATCAACCGAACAACATCTTCGCTGGAACGCAGGTGGTTTCGCTCGTGGACGTGCGCGGGCCAAATCATTCGCTGGTGCATCCACGCGGCGCGGTGGGGTGGTCACGCGTACTCCGGCAGTGGACGGGGAACTTTACCTCGTCCGATTTCCTGACGGTTTCGAGAAATCGCTGGAGCACTCGCAGTTTGAAGTGTTGCAACATTTCAAGGATCGCCTTAGCGAGGTAGGGCGCGTCACTCCGGGCGCGCCGGGTTCAGCCGGCGGCTCGCAGTGGACTGCGAGCCCTGCCTTCGATCTGGAATCCTTTATCATCTACCGCTGCATCGTCGGCTCGCGCGCGTATGGGCTGGACAACGACGACTCCGACACCGACCGGCGCGGCATCTACCTCGCGCCCGCCGACCTGCAATGGTCGCTCTTCGGCGCGCCGGAACAATTCGAGGACAACGCCACGCAAAGCTGCTATTGGGAATTGCAGAAGTTCCTCACCATGGCGCTCAAGGCGAACCCGAATATTCTCGAATGCCTCTACTCGCCGCTGGTCGAGAAAGTCACGCCGCTGGGTGAGGAACTCCTCGCCCTGCGCAACGGTTTTCTGAGCCAGATGATTTTTCAAACGTTCAACGGCTACGCCATGTCGCAGTTCAAAAAGATCGAGCAGGACATCCGCAATTCTGGGCAGATCAAATGGAAACATGCCATGCACCTGCTGCGCCTGCTGCTCACCGGCGCGGCCACGCTGCGGACAGGGAACGTGCCGGTGCGCGTCGAGGCGCACCGCGACCGATTGCTCGCGGTTAAACGCGGCGAAATGCCGTGGGCCGAAGTGGACACCTGGCGCAAGGAACTGCACCACGACTTCGAACGCGCCCTGGCCGAAACCCGGCTTCCTGAACGGCCGAATTATGAGAAAGCCAGCGAATTCCTGATCAGAGCCAGGAGGCAACAGGTGAAATGAACTCCTTCTATCAACGCTCAACCATCAACCATCAACTCGCGCAACGCCGACGCCCCGACTATGAAGCGGCGAATCGCTTCTTGGTCAAAGCAAGATGCGAAATAGCCAAAGACCGGTGAACAAAGATGAACACTATTCCTGCAATCAACTTGCCCAGTCTGTTTGCGGTCCTAATATCAGCTTGAAAATCGCGGTATGCGCACAAACAAAGCATTCGGCAAATCCCTGAAAGCTCCGACTTCGAGCTTTTATTTGTGCGACTTTCATGTCCATAGCCCAGGGTCTGCTGACACGCGAATTGGTGAGAGATTTGCGGCGCTGTCAGGGGACGAAAAAGCGTTACTGCCCGAACTTGGAGCACTGCCAAATGACTTGGCTGCTTATGAAAAGCAGGTGCTTACCGCTTGCCCTGCGCGAACGTTCTATGACCTGCTTTTGAGACGCCGTAATGAAATGGTGAGCACTCAAGGGATTTCGGACGGCAGAGACTGGGCTTTTGTGGCCATCACCGACCACAACGTCGCAGAGTACGCCGCTGAACTATCGCGCCACGCATGGCAGAATCTAAAACAGAACAGGCTGGTCATCCTTCCCGGAATCGAACTCGATGTCAGCTTCACGGTTGGTGCCGAAAGGGATAACGAATGTGCCGTGCATCTTTTGTGTATTTTCTCACCACTGACCAGTTCGTCGGACATCAGGATTGCTATCACACAGGCAAGCAAGCTAACGACCTGGTCATTCGGAAAAGCTTTGCTTGTCAGTTCACTCGCTGCATTTGTGAATGAGCTTAGGCATCATCCCCATTATCCGGCGATATGCATTGCGGCTCACGTCGGTTCGAGCAAAGGCATTCAAGCTGAAGTCAGAAAATCGCTGCTCAATAATCTTGATGCAGCGATAGCACGCACTTCGGGTGAACTGGTCGGAGGGGACAACCCCGCCGCAAGCGAGCTCAAGCAACGGCTTGCAGACTTACAGGCGCAACGCGGAGACGCAAATGCTCTTCACGACCAGGTGCTGCATCATATCTTCAATTGTGGATTAGACGCGTTGCAGGTGAGAAGCAAGGATGACGAAAAGCATTACCGGCGGCTTCACAGATTCAGACCTGAGAGAGGTCGAGCAATTCCGTTGACAAGCTCTGATGCCCATACAGTCGAGAAGGTGTTTGCGAACGATAATGCGCTGTCATTCATAAAACTGTCGGCAGTGTCGTCTTCGATGAAGCCGCAAGAGATTTTCGAAGCAATTAGGGAGAAAGGCTTGCGGTACGGAGATACTCGATTCAGTTATGCGACTCCGGGCTACGTCAGCAAATGGATATCCGGAGTCGAAATCATTCCGGATGCGGCAGACGCAGAATCATTCTGGCCGTTTGTTCCTTGCAGCGATGGCGATACCGAGATCGATAAATCCTTTGTGCTTCCGTTCTCCCGAAATTTGAACTGTTTGATCGGAGGGCGTGGTTCAGGGAAAAGCGCCGCCATTGAGGCCATCGCTTTTCTAGCCCGACCCAAAGACTTTGATGGCCAAGGCGAGAAAGACGACGCGGACCAGCCGGAATGGTACAAGAGGGCTTACGCAACGCTGCGCGGCTGCCTCGTTCGAATCTGCTGGAAATCCTCAGGCGAGGGCGCTTCCACATCACTGTTCGTAAGCCGATATTTCGATCCAAATCACGAACACGACGAGGTGGAGGTGACGGATTTGGAGGGGAAAGAGGTTCTCGGGCATACAATCACCCCACCGCCGGTTGGGCTGTTCAGGATTCACGATATTGAGGAAGCCGCAAAGCCAGAGCGACTGCTTGATTTGTTTGACAGCATTAAGGGCAACGAGGTCGCCATTTTGAATCGCGAGATTGATTCTGTCCGTAGTCAACTCGCTATTCAGCGTGCTAAAATGATCGAGGTGGCAAAGTTCATTTCCGAGCTTACGGAGGAGAAAACGCCTCTAAAGGAATTCGTGCGGCGTAAGCGCCAGTTCATGGAAGTCAATAACCCCGAAGTCAAACAAAAGTTTGAAGAAGTCGATGCGGCAAGCGAAGCGGAAGTCATCACCAATGACGCGGTCGAGGACTGGCAGCATGTGATGAATTCATTTGGCACGGGCGACCTCAGCGGGGTCGAAGATTACTTTGAGGGTCTGAAGGCCAAACTTGATTCAATCGAAGGAAGAACCAAGGGAAACTGCACAGGACTTTTCGGCTTGTTGGACGAATCCGCTCCTCCCAGTCGCCGCCAGAAGATTGCGGATGCACTCAACTCAACAAATACAGAAATCAATCAGTTTGGCCGCGATCTACAGGCAGTTGCGGCTAAAATAGCGGTGTTGCATAAGGGCTTTCGTGACCAATTGTCTAAGGAAGGGTTGCCAACAGGAGGAAAGGACAGAGAAGCCAAAAAGAAAGCATTCGAAGATTCCGAAGCGGCGCTGGACCAATACAGAATGCAATGCAGCCTGTGGAATGAGATGTTGGCGAGCAGAAATCAACTTCGGAAAACCTTGGAAAACAAATGCATTCTTAGGACGCGCCTTCGAAAGGAAACCGCGGATGAACTAACCAGGCAACTCCATCAAGACCTCGATGCCTCAGTCCTTGTGATCGAGGCAGATGCACGACCGGTGGCAGACAAAGACGAGTTGATGAAATGGCTCTCGGCAAACTTTGTTCCGAGCGGGAATCTAAAATATCGCTCGGCACGAATCCGCAGTATAATCGACAGGGGTATCATGCCAACGCTGCTTAGAGACATCCTTTTGTCGGACAATTTCACAAACCCATATTTGTTAGTCAACGATACGGACATGGCGGAAAACGGCAGAATAGACCGTGACGAATGCGACCGTTTTGTTGCCGACACGATGGGTCTCGATCTTTGCAGACCCGAAGTAGATGAAGGCGATATTCTACCAGAAATCTGGAAAGACGTGCCGGAAGAGATTCGAACCGGACTTTGGCAATTCAACTTGGACGCCACCGAAAATAGTTCGTCGAGGCTCGACGCAACTTTGCAGTTAGACGAGATTGTTTTCGATGATTTGCCGGAGATTCGATTGAATGACCGCCCGAACGACGCTCAAAGCCTGCCCCGACCCCTTGGCGAATTGTCTCCTGGCCAGCGCTGTAGTGCAATTCTACACATTATCCTCCTGACTGGAAGTTCTCCGCTACTGATAGACCAACCGGAAGAGAATCTGGACAACCGACTCATCCGCCAAGTCATCGTGAACATTTTGGCGAGCATGAAACTTCGTAGGCAGGTCATCGTTGCAACCCACAATCCTAATCTGCCCGTGCTGGGCGACACCGAACAGGCGATAATCCTACGAGCAGTGAGAGAACGCGGATGCGAACTTGAGGCGTCTGGAAACTTGGATTCTTCCAAAGTGGTGAAATACATAACTGACATTATGGAAGGTGGTCGAGAAGCCTTCCAATATCGCCAGAGTATCTATCAGTCGCATTGGGATGGTCCTATCGGCGAGTGATTGTCAGCGGACGGTCAAAACC
>PLJQ01000368.1:1747-5129 GCA_003140275.1 Limisphaerales bacterium | reverse complement strand
AGCGGAGTGCCCGCCCTACCATTACGCCAGATAGGGAATGGTCAGCGGCCCTTGCGGCAGCGCGGCGATGCGTGCGCCGTTGCGATGGGACTGAAGACATTCCTGCACGGCGGCGGTGATATCGTGGCACGGCGTCAAATGTGCGGCCCGGATGATGTCGTCCGGAAGCGAACTGTAGATCAGCACCCTGGCTCTGCGCTGGATGAGGGACTGAATTTGCGCCTGCCATTGCTCGGGCCGGACAAAACCGGGCGTGGCCAGCAGCGTCAGGATTTCTTCGGGGCCGGCGGCGCTTCGCAGAAGTTGGTCGAGCGGACTTTGCGCGGGGACGCCTTCACGACATTCGCAGGCGAGGATCAACGTGCCGCCCTCCTTGATGACGCGCGCGCCGGCGCTCATCCCTTTGACGCCCTGATAAAGATTTTGATCGAGCGGATAGCCGCTGTTGGTGGTGACCACGATGTCGAAGGGCGCAGCAAATTTTTGCATCGCCGATTTTCGGACGAATTCACAACCGACTTTGTGAGCGGCGAGCAGGTCGCCGGCGAAGACGCCGGTGATCCGCCGTTCTTCATTGAGCGAAACGTTCAACAGAAAACTGGGTCCGACGCGCAGGGCGACGTCGCGCATCTCTTCCCAGATGGGATTTCCGTTCGTGATGCCAAAGGTGGATTGGGGATCGCCGATATTTTTCGCGCCGTGATTGCTCATCACGGTTTCGAGGCCGGCCACGCCGGGCATGATGCCTTTGACGCCGCCGCTGAACCCGGCGAAGAAATGCGGCTCGATGAAACCGGTGACGATGCGCACATCCGCCTCGACGACGTGGCGATTGAGGAGGGCGGGGGTGCCGTCGCGGGTGGTGCCGAGTTGCACAAGGGCACCGGGATTTTCCGGTTCGTGATTGAGCACGCGATAATTCCGGACGACTGCGGGCGTGAGCATTTGTTCCAGTTCGGCGCGGGTGTTGGGCCGGTGCGTACCGAGCTGGTTTAAGAGGGTGATGTTTTCGCGCGGGACATGGGCAAGCTGATCGAGCAGCCAGGGGATGAGGCGTTCGTTAGGCGTGGCGCGGGTGATGTCGGTGAACAGAATGCAAACACGGTGGGCGGGTTTGATCCAATCGCGCAACGGCGGCGCGCCGATGGGTTGATCGATTGCGGCGAGGACGGCGGCGCGTTCATCGGCGAGGCCGGGCGTGTGCGCCGGCTCGATGACGGTGGTGCGTCCGTCCGGCAGTTCGACGGGCAAATGGCCCTGGCCGTAGGCAAGATTGACTTTCATGGCGAAACCAGACGTTGCATTTTCGGGGGCTTATTTAGCGCAAAAAAGTTGAACGGGGAAAGCAGCAAATCAAGGTCGGAAGGATCAACCACGGATGAACCCTGATGGGACCGGACAGGACAAAGGCAGTTCATCCCAAACCGAGCCTGTCAAACCGCGATGGCCGCGTTCCTAAGCCGGAACCATTCAGTTAAACCGAACGCTCGTCCTCACCCCGCCCCTTGTGGCCGTGCGCAAGCACCCCGGGGAGAGGGAGTACTTTGCGGGCGACTTGCAAGACTCACCGTTTAGTGACATTTTCCAGCGCGGGAAATGTGAGTTCCCTCTCCTGGGGGAGAGGGTTAGGGTGAGGGCGAACCCATTTTCTACTGCATGAATACGGCTAAGCTCATCACTTCGCCGCGTTCCCGGACTCGTCACCGGGCGCACAAGCATCGTGACAGCCACAAGTTTCACCGCGCACGCCTTCAAACCCTTCTTTGATGATGATTGGCAACATGACCAGCGCAGCAATCGGGTCAGCCCACCACCAGCCAAACAGCGCATTGAGCGCCAGACCGCCAAGCAAAATTGCTGCGAGATAACCGCAGATTGAGCTTTGCCGCGAATCGGCTTGCATCGCGCGGCTGTTCAGCCGGGCGGCAATCCGCCGCTTGGCGCGGGCGAGCAATGGCATGACCATCAGGCAAAGCACGGAGAAAACGATGCCGAAATAACTGACGCCCGGCGGCTGCTGTTTGACCAGCGATTCGACAGCTTCCCAGCCGACGTAAACCGCCAGCAAAAGAAAACTAACACCGACCAACCGGAACGCGGTGCGTTCGCGTTTTTCTCCAAACTCGTGATTCAGCCGCCAAAGTAAAACCGCGCTTGAAGCAACTTCAATCACAGAATCCGCTCCAAATCCGACAAGCGCGATGCTGCATGCCATCACGCCCGCCATAATGCCTGCCATCGCTTCCAGTGAAGTCCATGCGAGACTCACATATTCAATCCGGCGTCCGGCGCGGATGTCGGCGGTCAAATCTTTGGTTTGAACCGTTGATTTGCAGCCGTCAGAAGTGCATTCGGTTTGCATCGTGGTCGGCACATTAACAACCTTTTTGCCTTAAAACAATGCCTGTTACTTTGGATTATCATACTGCGCCCTCCACGATTTTGATTTCGTCGGCTGTGAGGCCGTAAAACTCATAAAGGAGCGATTTAATTTGACGATCCAGCGCGGCGCATTACCGAGCACACCGTGGTTTCTGCGCGCGCATCCAGTTGACGAAGTTCGAATCAAACAACTCAAAGGGTGGCTGCCGGAAGCGAAGCAACAATATCGGCCTCAGTGAGTGTGGTTGAATGAAATTACCGCTTGCGCGGCTCTGGCTCGTCGATTAGTTTCGCGCCTCGTTTTTTGGTTGGGCGCGCAACAAACATTCGCTAACACCATCCAGGAAAAGGTTGGGCTGGTAGCTCAGTTGGTAGAGCAGTGCCCTTTTAAGGCATTGGTCCAGGGTTCGAGTCCCTGCCAGCCCACCAGCCTAAAACATCATTAAAATCCTTATTTTACTGCCTAAAATGCACTTCCTTAGCCGGAACGATGCAATTGGGAACGCGGAAGTGTGTCAGGAGCGCGGAATTTATTCCGCTTCAACTTGATTACGAACGACAGGCATCGAATACCAAACCGTGAACCACATTGAAGCGGACTGAAGTCCGCGCGCCCGTGCCCCAGCGGCCTCGCCGTGACTCCGGCGAAACCTCCCAACTGCATCGTTCCGGCTTAGTCCGGTTCTCCAACGGAAAGCAAAACTAGGCAATGAGGTCGAATAGGGTCTTTTTTTTTGGCAACCGTTGGCAACCGGAGACGATGCCTTGTTTTGGGTTAGGTTTCGTCACGGCATTTTGATGGCACCTCAGTGGGAAGGGGTCGAGCAACCCAGCATTCTTTTTCACGGCTACGTTGCCCGAGGACGCAGCCTGATTGCCGGCAAAGGTGTGGTCAAGCCGGGGGCAAAGCGGGGATCCTGCTCAAAGGGCATTGGAACGGCGGTAGGGAACGCGCGCGGATTCGATTGCAGCGGCTTTATCTCAGCATTGATAACCGTAG
>PLJQ01000368.1:296-1742 GCA_003140275.1 Limisphaerales bacterium | reverse complement strand
AGCGACCCGGCGCCAGTGGCGTCCGCCCTGCAACCGCAACGTAATCGCGGGTTCGCTGCATTCTCTTTTTGTTAGGCATTGTCATCGTGTCAACATGACAAAAATATAAGCCAAACCAAAAATGAGCCAAGCATATGCGACGCACCGCATACAGACGGTGGTCAACCGTGACCATCGAAACGAAAAAGCTAGATGATTAAATAAGAGCATGAATGGAGCAACAAATCCGAAAAAACGTCCATTTGGATACGATGGCGAAAAGTGGATGGCGACGACTAACTGACCGATGATAAGTGCGATGATGACTGCAAGAAAACCGTACCGCCAACCGGCGCTCCGCAATCTCGGCTCTTCTAAAAATGCCTTTTTGAAAAACATGATCATATGATGCCTAACTTTTAATCAACGACTGCCGGTTCGTATATTGTACCGCAAAGTGCTGTTGGGACTTGGACCTTGGTAGATGACATGAGTAGTTGGCGGGTGAGCGCGAAGGCGCTACACCCGCCAACTACTCATGTCATCTACCTTCGACATCCGGGGTGGGGCGCGACCTCCGGGCGCGCCGAATGCACTTTCCTCCTCTCTGTTCTTGCTTTTTGTGGTGTCCGGGGTAGCGTGCTTTCGTCACCACCATTGCTGGTTCGTTGGCCTTGAACCTCCAATCCTGGCGACACAGGTTTCAACGCGGGGAATTGCGGCCAAAGCAACCATGAAAACTAAACTGCTCACATGCTTGGCGCTGGCCTTTCTCGCTTGCGTTCATCAAGCCGCTGCCCAAGGAACGCGGTTCTTCCGGATTTCCGGTCCGGCGGCAACAAAAATCACTGCATTCCGACCGGATGGCACGCTGGTCTGGAGCAACGCGTCGCCGGGCGCGACCTATACCATCCAGACCGTCTCATCCCTACCCGGCGGAACCAATTGGGTGGATTGGGTCCAGCTTCCCGTCACCACTGATGTCAACACCAACCTAATCTTTGCTTTCAACCCCCCCGCCGGTATGGCGCTCATTCCCGCTGGCAGCTTCACGATGGGGAACTATCTCATCATTGGCAGCTCTATCACCAATGATTCCGACATCACTGACGCATTTCCTACCAACGTGACCGTATCGTCGTTTTACATGGACGTAAATCTTGTGAGCTACAGTCAGTGGCAGAAGGTCTTTCAATGGGCCACGAACCATGGGTATGGCTTTATCTTTAAGGGTGCCGCCAAGGGAACGAACCAACCGGTCGTGTCGGTGGGATGGTATGACACGGTGAAGTGGAGTAATGCACTGTCGCAGCAAGCGGGTTTGACTCCGGTGTATTACACGGATGCCGGTTTGACGCAGGTTTATACGAATGGCCAAGTAACGGTTTATGCGAATTGGACGGCCAGTGGCTATCGGTTGCCGACGGAAGCGGAGTGGGAAAAGGCAGCGCGGGGCGGGTTGAGCGG
>PLJQ01000368.1:0-270 GCA_003140275.1 Limisphaerales bacterium | reverse complement strand
CATTTGCAGCGAATGGTTATGGCTTATATGACATGGCGGGGAATGTCAGGCAGTGTTGTTGGGACTGGTTTGGGACTCCGTATGCGGGAGGCACTGATCCACATGGCCCGGACTCTGGCAGCCAACGTGTATCGCGCGGCGGCAGTTGGTTAGACGACGCCAACTTTCTGCGGTGCGCCTATCGCTATTTTTTTGACGTGTATTACTCCAATGGCTTTCGGTGTGTGAGGGGGTTTTAATGAACACCAAACTGTTCGCATTCTTGGCGCT
>PLJQ01000002.1 GCA_003140275.1 Limisphaerales bacterium | reverse complement strand
GTCCTACTATGCGATATTTTGCTGAGGAATTATCCGCATGGTTGAAGCTGCAATCCAACGAGAATGACCGAACCGATTTTGGGGTTTTGGCAAAAGAGAACGAAAGCATATTTGAAATCGAAAATAAATCAGAACGTAAGCGACAGGAACGAATTCAGGCTGCCGAGGTAATTCTTCGATCGTTTGACCCGGTTCTAATCAAAATCGCGGCGGAACTCAGCGCGTTCGCGAAAAAGGAGATTTTTGTTGAAAGAGGTGCATACGATTTGCCTGGAAAGTTTCATTTTGTGGAACTTTTTCAATCTGTACGTCTGGTATCGAGGTGCGCAAAACAGGTTAAGGTAACAGTAACAGCCAATCATCGGTTTGTTATTTCTCTTCATAGTTTTGTTCAAGTCGAGGCGTTAGACAATGACGCAATTCGTGTTGTTGTCGGACACCTCGTTCAGCCAAGAGCGAACGGCGATTTCGTAATCGTTTGGCAACCTTGGACAAGAGAAGCGATTAGACCTTTGGGCAGCGCCCAGTTGGAAAACGAATGCAAAGCACTTGGAATCGAATTTTTAGCGCAACTTGAGTCTGCGGTTCGTGAATTTGTAGATAAGGTAAAAGGGAATGTCACCTATATTACACGCGGTGCAAGTACTGAAGAACTGTCTGGCGATGATCTCGCAGATATGGGGCGAAATGAGATTCAGGATGAGCGGCGGCGGGCGAAGAAGGAAAAGGAAGAACGCTTTTGGCGAGAGTTTAAGGTCTTCATCAAAGATGTTGACCAGAAGCTTCTCTTCCTGAGGACCTGCGGTATTTCTGATGCAATTTTGCAGTACCGTTTGCCGCTCGATAATGCGAAAGACCTCCTAAAAGAAGCTAAGGAACTTGAACTTGATTGCGATCTTCACGCCAGGTTCAGGAAAATGGTCGATCATATCAGAATCATCGATGAATTCATGGATTTAGGAGTTGAAAAACTTAAGCAGCAAGTCAGCAATTTCAATATGCACAAGGACTCGCTATTTCTCTTAGTATTTGAAATGAGCAAGCAATACTCGTAATCCCTTTACGGAAGAATCATCACAGATCGATGGAAAGCGGTCTCGTTTGATTCATCATGCAACCGGCGAAAACTTACCGTTTTCGGCAAGTTTCAGCATCTTGGTCGATGTGGTCTCGGCGCTTATCCTGTCCGTATATGAGAAAAAAATACAACACAGCGCACAGGCGCTCCTTTCGTCGATGGGTTAAGCAATTGTTTTCCAGTTGGATGAAACGCCAAAACCGTAATCATCTGAAGGAGATTTTCGAAAAGCTTCAGGACATCGAAGGTTCAATCGAAATCATGGCGCGCGAAATTGCCCGGCAGATTAAAGCGGATAAGTAGTTTCGGTGGTAATTTGGAGCTTGCGTAACCGATGCCGGATGGTATCGGTGGCTTCCAAAAAAACATTTTATTTTTCGTAAATATGGGAATGGAAAATATCGAGCATCTGGTTGTGCTGATGTTTGAAAATCGCTCGTTCGACAACCTACTGGGCTGGCTTTATGACGATGAAACCGATCCACCCAAACTAAACATTCCCAATCAAACGCCGCCGATCTTTAACGGCCTTAAACCAAATACCTATTTCAATCTCCTTGACGGAGAACAGGTATTTGCTTCCCGTCCTCCTTCATCCTGGCCGTCATGTCCGAACGCAAACCAAGTTCCGACGCCAGACCCGCAAGAGGAGTTCGATAAGGTTACGTTTCAGATTTTCGGAACATCATCGCCTGGATCGGAAGATAAGGCGTACATGAGCGGCTTTCTCAAAAATTATTCGACGACGGAGGCGGGCAATGCGTCGGTCAAACAAATCATGCAAAGCTACGGCCCAGCGGAGGCAAACGTCATCAATGGCCTTGCACGAAATTTCGCCGTCTGTGACGGATGGTTTGCGTCAGTCCCATCTCAGACCTGGCCCAATCGGGGATTCATCCATACCGGCTCATCCGATGGCCACGTTAACAACGACGATCTTGAATGGTACCACATACCGACCATCTTTAATGTTTTGGAAGATCAAGGGAAATTATGGGAGGTATTTTTCAATTCTGGTATCAACTCATTCACCTACTTGCAGTTTCCATATCTCGGAGGTCTACGCGACCATTTTCACGATTATTCCGATTTTGAAGAGCGTTGCAAAGCACAGCCTGACGCCGACCCCTCCCAAAAATTGCCCGAATATTCCTTTGTTGAACCGCGCTTTCTTTCGGGATGGTTTGGATTGGGCGAACAGCCGAATGATTATCACCCGCCTCATAACATTTGCCGGGGAGAACAATTCTTGGCGAATGTTTACCGAGCCATCCAAAAGAGTCCCTATCGAGACAAAATCATGTTTGTCGTTACGTTCGACGAACACGGCGGCTGCTACGACCATGTGCCGCCGCCAACCGGAGCTCAGGCGCCGCAACCGTGTCCGCTATCGCGCGATGGTAAATTCAAATTTGATCGTTTTGGAGTGAGAGTGCCTGCAATCGTTGTTTCTTCGTACGTTGAGCCTGGAACGGCATTTCGCGCAGCAGAAGGTGAAGCTCCATACGACCACACGTCGATTGCTGCCACATTGCGAGACTGGCTCAAATTGGATTCCGGCCCTGGAAAGTTTCTTCCCAGCCCGCGTATTGCAGCCGCGCCGACTCTTGATCGGGTGCTAATCCGTGAGAAGGGCAATGAAAACACAAACTGGCCTGACATCACTACCACATGCACCATTGACGGATCGGATATTTCGCCAGATATGCCGTTGAACGACGTGCAGAGAGGTCTTATTGCGGCAGCAAAAATGAAACAGACGCACACGCATCCGGGTTTTGTGAACATGCAGGCGAAGCAACTGAAGACGTTCGAGCACGGGGCCAGCTTTTTGCAGCCTGACGCTTCGTAATCACCGGTCTGGGAACAGTCAAAGACCTGTAGGTTCCTCGCCTCTCGTGTCCCGTCCAAGATCGAAATGCACTGTGGCTGCGAATTTACAAGACTGCGGTTTTGGTCGGTGACCGAGGCGCATTCGAATACGGCAAGGATGTGAAGCGGAGTCTGATGAACGAAATTCTACAGCAAGCGGGCCTGACGGAAGAAGAATTCCGGGAATTACTTCAGTGGAGAAAATTTTATTCTCCAGCGAATGAAGCTAACACGAACCAGCTAGTTATTCTCATGCCGAACTTCTGAAGTCTCCACAACCCTCACTACTTCACGGCCACAAACAGCGCATGAGCCTTCCAGAATCAGGTCGCCGTTCTTTTCTACATGGCCTGTGTAATTGACGATTTCCACCGCAGTCCGGCATTTCACGCAAAATACATTCTTCAAAATCTTCTTTTGCACCTCCGGCGGAATTGCGCCCCAAAGAACAGCAGCTTGAGTTGTAAATTTGTAATTGCTCATTTGCAGTAATATACCAGTTTTAACCACTGATCCGCAACTTCTGAACCGTCCCTCTTGGGGTGTGAACAGACATTTAGCTTTCGGTGTTTCGCGGTAGTCGGCCACGTCCACAAAATCGAGGCAAGGTCACTTACCGCTTTCGGCAAATTTGCACGTCTTTATTGATGCGCCATCGGCGCTTATCCTTTGCGTATGTGAAAAAATATACATCACTTGCGCATACGTTTCACCGCTCGGCAGGAACCCCAAACTCCTTTTTGAAGTGAGCGTATATGAGTGCGGCTGCGTGTTCAGCTTTATGCCCGTAGGTTCGTACTTCGTCTAAGTCTGCCAGCGATGACTTCCCGCCGTTGGTTGAAGACGCGCACCAGC
>PLJQ01000174.1 GCA_003140275.1 Limisphaerales bacterium | reverse complement strand
CGATTCATCGTCCCCAATCGGTGCGTCGAGTGAAACCGGCACCCGGGACGCCTGGCGGTACAGTGCGACGCGTCGCCGACCGATTTGGAGTTCCTGTGCCAGCTCTTCATCGGTGGGGTCACGGTCGAGTGCTTCGCGCAGCTTCATTTCCGCCCGCCGGAGATGGGCGACTTTGTCCACCACATGCACCGGCAATCGGATGGTCTTTGACTGATTGGCCAGCGCCCGCTTGATCCGCTGCTTGATCCACCAGGACGCATAGGTCGAGAGCTTCGCCCCTTTCCTGGGGTCGAACCGATCAACCCCTTTCATGAGGCCAATGTTGCCTTCATTGATGAGGTCGAGGAGCGGCAGGCCCAGACCGTCATAATCGCGCGCGATTTTCACCACCAGCCGCAGGTTGGCCTTGATCATGTGCTCGCGGGCGCGTTTATCACCCCGTTTGATTCGCTTGGCGAGCGCGATTTCCTCTTTCGGCGTCAGCAGTTTGACCTGGCCAATCTCGCGGAGATAAAGTTGCAAGGTGTCGCCGAGTGGCGTCGTCGTTGAAAGTGTTTCGGCAGGCTCAATTTCCCTGGGCACCAACACCGGTGTCGGACGTACTCGTAAAGTCCTTCGCGATGATGCCGCACCGCGACTTCGCCCTGCCAGGCGCAATGGCGTCAAACGGATGCGAAGCGGTGCGAGTCTGGTCGTCCGCGAGCGGTGGGTTCGTTTGAAAGTGGATTTCATTTGTTTCTTTCAATTCTTTCGGTTGAGGGTCATGCGTTGTAACCGCCATCGACGTCGAGCGTCGTGCCGGTGATGTACGAGGCGCCGGGACTGGCGAGAAAAGCGATGGCGGCGGCGACCTCCTCGGGCCGGCCATAACGACCGAGCGCCGTGGTCGAATTGAGCGCCGGCGCGAAATCGCTCGTGGCCGGGTTCATGTCCGTGTCCACGGCACCGGGTTGCACAACGTTGACGGTGATTTTCCTCGGCGCGAGGTCGCGGGCGGCACCCTTGGTGTAACCAACGATGGCGGTTTTGGTGGCCGCGTAGTCGGCCATGCCGGGGAATCCCGCTCGGGTGGCCACACCCGAGCCGACCGAGATGATCCGGCCACCCTCCCTCATCACCTTGCCCGCGGCGCGGATGGCAGCGACCACGCCGCCGACGTTGACTGCATATTGCCGGTCAAATTCAGCGATGTTGTTCGCAGGATTGTCCACCGGACCGGTGACAAAAACACCGGCGTTGTTCACGAGGATGTCCAGACGACCGAAACGTTCGACAACCGCCTTGACCAATCCCTCGACCTGAGCGGGAACGGCCTGATCGGCCTTGAAGGCGGCCGCGCGCACGCCTCGGCTCTTGAGTTCGGTAACGATTGCCTCGGCTTTGTCCGCTGAGGCCGCGTAGCTGATGGCGACGTCTGCGCCGTCTTCCGCGAGCGCCCGCGCTGTCGCCGCGCCGATGCCGCGCGATCCGCCGGTAACCAATGCCACCATGCCCGTTAGTTTTTTTGTGATCGTGTTCATGATGTTCAGGTTTGTTTGTTGTTTATGTTTGATTGTTCATCAAGTTTTTGGGGATGAGTCGTTTTTCATGCTGCCACGGCAAGCCCGTCCAGCGTGGAGACGATGGCCTTCTTGCCCGTGACTCCCACCGTTTGGTGACGCACTTTGCCGTCGGCGAAGAAGAGCAAGGTCGGAATGGACTGGATGCCGAAACGCGCGGCAAGCGCGGGATTTTTATCCACGTTGACCGTGGCAACTTTCACGCGAGCGGATTGCTCCGTGACGATTTCGTCAAGCACAGGTGCGAGCATTTTACACGGTCCACACCATTCAGCCCAGAAGTCCACCAGGACGGGCTGAGTTGATTTCAGAACCCCGGCTTCGCAGTTTGCTTCATTAATTTCAACGGTAGTTTTCATATTTCAGTTCTTTCGTTGCTGCAGTTGTCGGAATTCGGTGACACCCGGTCAGGCCGCCAGTGCGAAAGCCAGGTTGGCACGCCGCACGGATTGTTGGCGTTCCTCCCAGGCGATGACCGCTTGAACCTTCTCCGTGGCGAGGATCGGAAAAACGAGGTGAGGATACATCGTCTGCCAGGCCACCGCCTCGGCCTCATTCAGGGCCAGCCGGAGCAGGCGCTCCTGTGATTTGAGAACCTGGTGCGATTCGGCGAAGATCGCTTCTTTGGCCGCGGTGATCTGCGCCACAATCTTCCGGCACGATGCCATGCAGGCATTCCCGAACGCCCTCCTAAAGCCCTGATTCTCTCTGCTTCCATTCGTCTGTTTCAGTTTCATATTTTTACCTTTCACTTATATGTAACATACATGGTTACATACTTACACAAAAAAGAGATCGTCAACCCACTTTTTTTCGGCCGCAGGCGCCCGCGGCTTTCACCTCCCCGATCACGGCGGCCAGGGTGGTTTTCTCCAGGTCCCGTTCCAAAGCCTCCTGTGCCGACGCAAAGACCCGATCCAACGTCTCCCGGATGCAATTCCCGACCGGGCAGGCAGCGTTCGGCTTGCGAGAAGGCGTCGCAAACGGTTCAGAATTTTCAACGGCCCGATAGATTTCGGCCAGATTAATTCGGCCAGGCGAACGGTTCAGCCGGGAGCCCAATCCAGCCCCCTTGCAGGTCTCCACCAGTTTGGCCCGCTGCAAGGCCAGCAGCAGCCGCCGGATAATGACCGGGTTGGTGTTGACGCTGCCCGCCAGCAAAGCCGACGTGACCCGGTCGCCCTCTTTATAAGCGAGGACCGCCAGCACGTGAACCGCCATGGCAAAACGACAACTCGTTCTCATACGCCGCCAAAAAATGTAACTGTCGTCATTACATTTGTCAAGCCACGATTAACCCTCCCGAAGGGCGGGAGACTCGATGCGTTTCTCAGACCGTGGTTATCGGACTTGCTTCATGTGTCTTCACGGGGGTTGCCTACCCGCAACACGCGCAGCGAAAAGTCACGCCCGTTCTTGGAGAGGGAGGCGGCCGCCGGTGACCCGGTGATGCGTGCGTTGCTCCACCACCAACCCGCATGTCACCCCCGTTTCCCGCTGTGCTTGCCAAAGTTGTCGGGGCGCAATCATTACTGTGTGTGTTATGGTCATCCATCAATGAAGCCGAGCCTGACAGACACACTCTGCACCCGGTGCGGACTTTGTTGCGACGGGTCGTTGTTTGCCGATGTGGAACTGGCCGGCACTGACGAAGCGTCGGCGCTGGAGGTCATGGGGTTGGAGATCGAGGAGGACGAGGATGACAGCGGGTTATTGTTGCAGCCCTGCGCGGCGTTGAAGGGAAAACGCTGCGGCATTTATCCTTATCGCCCGGATTGTTGCCGGACGTTTGAGTGTCGGTTGCTGCAGGAGGTCAAACGCGGCGCAATCGGCGTCGAAGGGGCCAAAACGAAGATTGCGGAGGCGTTGAAACGAATCGAACGTGTCAAGGAACTGATCGTCCAGTTGGGGCAGGGCAATGAGCGTCTGCCCTTGAAGGAGCGCTGCGCGGAGGCGCTGGCGCTCTCCGAGGAGGCCGATGCCGATCCGGAGATAAATCGGAAGCGTGATGAGCTACGAGCCGCGATGACCTCCGCGGAGCATTTGATTCAGGAAACGTTCCTGGGCGGCGAATGAATCTGTGTCTATCGGAGTTCGCCCGCCATGCTCGCGCGCAATCACGGCCGGTCGGCGGTTGGCAATGGTTGAGAGTTGAGGGCGCGAGGCTGTAGCTCTTGTAGGTCTGCGCGAACAGTTCCGCTTCCACCATGCCCGTCCAGTCGGCCAGTGTGAGGAACTTCATCGGCTCGCCGGTGATCTGGCGATGCGTCCGTTGCTCAACCACCAGCCCGTGCGTCACCACCGCTTCACCGATATGCTCACGAGCGATTCTTTATCCCTGAAATAAAATTTATGACTTGCTCGGATGTGGGGCTTGTGGGATTGCTTGCGCGGTAAGTCGCGAGAACCAAAATGATTATCGCCAGTTTGCCAAAAGTTTCCACTTGATGAGCAAATCCAGATTTAGCTCCGGCAGTTTGGACATCCAAACCGGCCATCGTGCGGGGAAACATTTGCCACTACGCACTCTCAAGCTCGCTTTGCCGCTCCTGCTCTCGTTTATCCTCCTGCTATCCGGACTATCTGCTCCAGCGCAACCAATCGGCAATCACCAGGCGGTTCACGACGAGCGCGGCATGCTGCAACCTTGGACGTCGTGGGGCGACGCCATTGACCGGGAGGTGAACTGGTATTTGACGTGTCCCGTCGAGCACGGTTATCCGCGCTTTGTTTATATGACGTTCATGGACGGCAATTACAAGGCAATCGCCAACCGCCCATCGTTCATCCCGGCAACACAGGACGGCATGGGCATCATCTCCTACTTGAAATATTACGCTTACAAGGCGAAGAAAGACCCCCGGCTGCTCCAAATGGCGCGCTACATGGGCGATTATCTCGTCAAAGAAGCCATCACACCCGACACCGGCAAGTATCCGCGCTTCAGCCGCTCCACGGGTTGGCGAGAAAAGTTTCCGCAACCGCCCGACTGCGGTTCCCAGGACGACAAACCTTACGAAATCCAGCCGGACAAAGGCGGCATTGCCGGTTACGCGTTCCTTTTGCTGTACGAGGAGACGAAGGATGAAAAGTATCTCCAACAGGCGCTGCAAAACGCGCGCGGGTTGGCCGCCAACATGCGCGAAGGCACCGCCACGAATTCGCCCTGGCCGTTCCGTGTGGATTACCGGAGCGGTGAACCACGGGGCGAGGTTTCCGGGAACATGTCTTTCATTCTCCGACTCTTCGACAAGCTCATTGAGCAGGGTCACAAGGAATTTCAACCGCCGCGCGACAAGTTATGGAGGTGGATCAGGGAGTTCCAGATTCCCAATCTGGCGAAAGACGGACTGCTTTGGGTGCAGTTCTTCGAAGACCACCATGAATTGGACAACCGCACTTCCTGGTCTCCACTAAACCTGGCCCGCTACCTGATCGAGAAACAGGATGTGCTTGATCTGGACTGGGAACAGCACGCCCGGGCGCTGATCGAATTCGTCAACCGGCGCTTTATAACTATTCGCAATGGTATCGCGGTTTGTGGGGAGCAGACCAACGACGTGGACCCTTGGGGCGGCATCCTGTCCACCTACGGCGCGGTGCTGGCGATGTACGACAAGGCCACGGGGTCGAATGAATTCAAGGCGATAGCCCGGCAAGCCTTGAACTACTGTCTGTACGCCGTCAACGACGACGGCTGTCCGGGCGACCGGGCGATCAAGCGGGGTCGCGGCGGCTGGCAGGAAGACGCCCACACCGACAAGCTCCACAACGTTCTCGATGCCATGACTGCCTTTCCGGAATGGGCCAAATGAATCATAGTTTAACCTCGATAGTTTACACCGCGCTTGATGGTAGGGGGTCCGTGCGGCGACGACTTCGTGCGTCATGGGCATTTGCTTTCTTGCTCTCTTTCGCCGCGGTTGCTCCCGGCCAGACCATCGGAAACCATTCTGCAGTTTATGATGAGCATGGTGTCTTGCTGCCCTGGACTTCGTGGCGGGACGCCTTTGACCGCGAAGTGAATTGGTATTTGAAATGCCCCATGGAAAATGGTTACCCGCGGTTCGTCCTCATGACATTTATGCAGGGCGACTACAGTCCAAACCCAAAGCGCCCGGATTTCATCCCCGCCATGCAAAACGGCATGGGCATCATTTCCTATCTCAAGTTTTACGCGTTCACTGGAAAAACCAACCCGGCCGTACTGCAAATTGCCCGCTACATGGGCGACTACCTCGCGAAGGAAAATCTCACGCCCGACACCGGCAAGTATCCGCGCTTCTCCCGGTCCACCGGCAAGCGGGCCAGCTTTCCGCAACCACCGGATTGCGGTTCACAAGCCGATCGGCCTTTCGAAATCCAACCCGATAAGGGCGGCATCGCCGGTTACGCCCTGGTGCTGCTCTACGAGGAAACGAAAAACGAATCCTATCTCCAACAGGCCCTGCAAAACGCGCGTGTGCTGGTGGCCAACTTACGCGAAGGCACCGCTACGAATTCGCCTTGGCCCTTCCGCGCTGATTACAGAACTGGTACCCCGCGCGGCGAAGTCGCCAGCAACATGTCATTTATTCTCCGGCTCTTCGACAAGTTGATTGAGCATGGCCACCAGGAATTCCAGCCACCACGCAACCGACTTTGGGTGTGGATCAAAACTTTTCAGCTTCCCAACCTGGCCAAGGACGGGCTGCTTTGGGTGCAATTCTTTGAAGATTACGAATTACTGGAGAATCGAAACTCCTGGTCTCCGATGAATCTCGCCCGATACCTGATCGAAAAGAAGGATGCGCTCGATCCGGATTGGCAGAAAGACGCTCGCGCTCTCATCGAATTCGTCAACCAGCGTTTCACCAGCATCCGCAGCGGCATCCTGGTCTGCGGCGAACAGGACGATGACAAGGATCCGTGGGGTGGAGCCGTATCCACTTACGGCGCGGTGCTGGCGATGTACTCAAAAGCTACGGGCTCGAATGAATACAAAGGCGTCGCTTTCCAGGCGCTGAACTACGCCCTCTATTCCATCGATGATGACGGCTGTCCTTCCGAAGCGGTTTGGAAAGGCAAGCGACGCGGCGGCTGGCAGGAGGACGCGCACACCGACAAGTTGCATAATTTCGTTGATGCCATGAACGCCTTTCCGGAATGGGCGAAGTGAGGCAAACTCCTCCGGCACGACCCGGCATGAATGATTTTCCGAACACTCTGAAGACTCTCCGGCAGGAAGGCCGGTTCTTCTCGTCAACACTTCCCATCGTTTGCAGTCGCGCGCCCGGGCGTCTCGACCTCATGGGCGGCAATGACGATTACACTGGTGGACTGGTGTTTGAAGCGACGATCCGCGAAGCCACCCGGGCGGCGGTCCAATTGCGCGCCGACCGGCGCATCGTGTTCTGGAACCCGCAAGTGAAGTCTCGCAACTGGCGTGAGCAGGCCGATTTTTCTCTCGACGACCTCACTGGCGACGCCGGAGTACGCTCGCTGGTAAATCGCGATTCCGCCACCCGCTGGACGGCTTACGTCCTCGGCCTCTTTCATCTGCTGAACAAACGCTTTCCGGAAAAGCTCAGTTGCGGCGCGAACGTCTATATCGAATCCGACGTGCCGCTGAACAAAGGCGTCAGTTCCTCGGCCTCCCTCGAGGTGGCGGTGATGAAGGCCGCCGTCGGTGCGTACGACATCAAACTCGCGGGCGTCGAACTTGCCGAGGCATGTCAGTGGGTGGAAAACGTCATCGCGGAATCCGCCTGCGGCATCATGGATCAAATCACCGCGGTCATGGGCGACGAAGGCTGCATTCTACCCCTGCTCTGCCAACCGTGCCTGCCGCGCCCGTTGGTGCGCCTGCCGGAAGAATTGCAGTGCTGGGGCGTCGATTCCGGCGTCAGCCACATGGTTTCCGGCATTGAGTACGAAGCGGCTCGCGCCGGCGCATTCATGGGTTACAAAATGATCTGCGACGCTGAGAGCCTCGGCGTGCGCCACGACACCTCCGGCCAGATTCCGCGCTGGACGGACGCTCGTTGGAACGGCTACCTCGCCAACCTCTCGCCTTCGCTGTTTCGTTCGCGCTACGAATCGCGCCTGCCGGAAACCCTTGGCGGCGCTGATTACCTACGCGCTGGCCAAATCCATGTCGATCCGTTCACGGCAATGCGTCCCGAAGTCGTGTATCGCGTCCGCGCTTGCACCCGCTATGCGGTGGAGGAGAATTCCCGGGTTCACTCGTTCGCCGAACTCGCCCGCGGCGGAGTTGGTTTCCAGCAGATGGGCGAGATAATGTATCAATCGCACTACGCCTACACCGAATGCGGCCTGGGTTGCGACGCCACGGATTTGCTGGTGGAACTGGGCCGCGACGAGGGTGTTGCCAACGGATTGTTCGGTGCGAAAGTTACGGGCGGCGGCGCGGGTGGTACCGTCGCTGTGCTGGGCCGCAAGGATGCACGCCCGGCGTTCGACCGGGTGGTCAATCGCTACGCTGAAGCGCGCGGCGTCGCGCCCTACGTTTTCGAAGGTAGTTCAATGGGCGCGGACCGTTACGGCGTTGGTGTTCTGCAACCTTAAACCTATGGAGACTACCGACACTTCCCCAAAAGCGCATCCCAAGCCCCGTTTCCTCTGGTTCTTTTTCCTGCTTGCGCTGGTGAACCTGATGTGGGCGGCGCAAGGCACAGCGGTCAAGTTTCTTGAAGGCAAACTTGGTCCGATCGCCATCACCTTCCTGCCGTTTTACGTCACGACGGTTTTACTAATCCCGCTGCTGATCCGTGAGCGTCGTCGCAATGCCGGCGCCGCCACCGTGATGTGGGCCGACTGGCGCAAGTTCACCGCAGCCGGGGTGGGCGGGCAGGTGCTGGCGCAACTCGGCATGACTTGGGGCATCACCAAATCATTGGCCTCAAATGCCGCCATCCTCAATTTGCTCATCCCGGTGATCACCGCCGTGCTTGCTTCGTTCATGTTGCGCGAACGAATCACCCGGCTCCGCATCGGTTGCCTGCTCGTTGGACTCGCGGGCGTGTTTCTTCTGTCAATGGAAGATCTCAAGCAAAGCTCTTTCCTTCGCGCCAGCTACTTGTTCGGGAACCTGCTAATCCTGGCCGGCTGCCTCGGCTCGTCGTTTTACAACGTTTATTGCAAGGGATTGCTCCAGCGTTTCCAGGAAATTGAAATCTTGATCTTCAGTTACCTTACGGCCTCGGTGGCCAGCCTGCCGTTGTTGATCTGGGTGGAGCCGTTCCAGTTTTCGCAATTGGCCGCGCTTGATTGGAGGGGATGGACAGCCTTCGCCTTCCTCGCCATCTTCATGTACGGCCTTTCGATGGTGCTGTTCTTTTACGTGCTGCAACACCTGCCGGTGACGATCGCCTCGACATCGCTTTACCTGGTGCCGGTATTCGGAATTTTGTTGGCCGCCGGATTCCTGCACGAGCATCTGACCGCGGCGGCGTTGGCTGGCACGGTCATCGTGCTTGCCTCCACTATCCTGATCATGAGATGGGACAAGCCGGCGGTTTAGACAGATATTTCTTCAATCATCCGCGCACATCCCGCTCACCGCGACATTGGAACATTGAATCTTTCGCGTGAAGATTCTACAGTCGTCGCCAGAATCTATGAATACAACGAGCGGCGATGTTCTGGCGCTGCCCCGTACACAAACAGCAGCGGCCCACACCGGAGAATTGCCCCGGTTGGTTTATCTGGCAGTTGCCGGACTCGCCTGCCTGCCGATTGTGTTGCTCTGGGACATTTCGCATCACTCGACCATCGGACGCGATACCTTTTGGACGCCGGCCCACATCATCATTCAACTTGGGGGCATTGTGCCCGCGCTCTTGTTGGCTGCGATTGCGCTGAAGACCACCTTTCGCGGCACCGAGGAAGAGCGCGACGCCTCGGTTTCGTTTTGGGGATTTCGAGCGCCACTCGGGGTGTGGGTGACCGTCTGGGGAGCAATGGCGATGATGACCTCCGCGCCGTTCGACGATTGGTGGCACAACCGCTACGGATTGGATGTAAGGCGGTCCACCTAGAATCTGGGTGATGAAACTTCTGTAGCTCGGCAAGCCTTTCTGCCGTGCCTTGTCTTCCCTGGCGAGAAACAACGCACACGTTGCAATCTTAGCGTCCAGAGTCTGCTTGGCGGCGAGTTTTTCTCTTTCACAGTATTCGGCCATGAAATGCCCGCCTCTTTGGAGCTTCCAATCGCTCAAGTCTCGTTCGATGCGCGCGGCCACTCGGTCAAGTGTTTCGGTTCCTGGCAGTTGTCTGAGCAGATCAAGCGTGGCAGTGACACTGCGCTTGATTGTGGGGCATTCATCAAGAAGTTCCCCGAGAAAGGTTTCAAGTTCGGTCGAAAAGCCAGCGCCCAGCGGATAACCTGAATCGGTGGAGCATCCCGCGCCAAGAATGAAGACTCTGGTTTCCTTGGATTGGCTCATGGCTGCATTTTATCAGATTCGTGCGATGGCATAAGGCATGACCAACATCCCAAAAGCGGGGCAAAAAGAAAGCCCAAGAATTTGCGGCCCATCTCGCGCAGAGCGGCGCTTGCATTGCGAGTGAAATTCTGGAACAGTGGCAGCATGAGCGCGGCGGAGATTTTCAAAGAGTTGGAATCGTTGCCCCGGCCGGAACGGGCGAACGTGTCCAAGCGAACAACATGATTATGCGAAAGAAGAGTACAAATCTTACGGCGGTCATTTATCCCGTTGCGGACAGCAATTGGCTGGTGGCCCAGAACCCGGAAACGGGCACCACCACGCAAGGGAAAACTTTCGAGGAGGCGTTGGTCAACTTAAAAGAAGCCACGGAACTTTACTTTTCAGAATTTCCCCTGGCCTTGAAAGGCAGAACCATTAGCTGATGTGCTCCGGTGCCTGCCCGGACAACTCCTTGATTTCTTCCGAGAGACGGCTGGCGTCCGCTTCCAACTCCGCGCTCTCCTTTTCCAGCAGCTTTTTCCTCTCCGCCGCAAGTTCCTCCAACACGCCGGGTTTTTGCTCGCTGATTCGGCAAAGCTCGTAATCAGGACTCTCCCGCAATTGGTTCAGCGATTCGAGGACGGTGATGATTTCCAGTTGTAGCGTTTCGTGCAGCCGCCGCAACTGTACGAGTTCAACTCCGTCGCTGAAATCAAGACTCACCCAGCCTTGGCGCAGAATGAATCCATGCGGGTCGTCTGCGATCTCCCGCAGCGTTTTTATGTCGCCGGCATCTTTGGCTCGATTGATGGCACTGGTGAGCTTGTGATACGTCTCCAGCTTGTCCGGCTCGTGGGCGAAGCGGTCGGGATGAAACAGTTTGACCAGTTTGGTCCATAGCCGCTTCAATTCGGCTTCCTCCTCAGCGGTCAACTTTTTCTTCTTGGCGACGGCTGCCGCTGTTTCTTCGTAATCTTTCTCCGTCTGCGCTTTGGCTCGTTCGTAATTCTCCTCAGCCTGTTTGGCTTCTTCATCACCGCCGCGTATCAGGGAGTCCAAAAACCTTTTGCGGTAGTCAACAATAAGTCGCAGCCGGTCGCGCTTCTGATAGTACTCGCGCAAACGACGGAAAAGAATCGCCTGCATCGCGTCCACCCGCGACTTCTCCTTGGTGTAATCGGTTTCCAATTCCGCCAGGCGCGCCCTGGCGCCGGCGACCAACTGCCGAAGTTCGGCCAACTCTGGATTCACATAGATAACGAGCGCGGCGAATTCGACGGCTTCCGGTTGTTCCGCACGCTTGCCTTTGCTTTTGGATGGAGGCGCGGCGACCTTCAGACTCAGGTAGGCGACCTTGATGTGCAGCTTGAACGTGAGCGCCTTGACCACCAGAAGACACAAGATGAGTTGCAGCGGCTCAAGGAAGAGCACTCCGAGGAAATTCGCATTCATCGTTCGATTGAGTTCAGGCGCGGAAAGCGCACAGGCGGAAAGTGGTCGGCATTTTGCCCGCAATGCGGCCTGCCCATGCAGCGTCGCGTGGCACCGTATGCCCATCTGGGACTTTTCTGTTCCAAGTGCAAGCGGGGATCCATGTTCCCATCAGAAGATTTGGAGTCGGTAATTGCAGAGCTTGGAGTATGACCATGTTTACTAACAAGACGCGAGCTTATATGAAAACTCGGCCCGCAAAAAAAACCTCGCTCACATTTGCGATATGACGCGGTTCGATGAATTGGCCAGACGGATTCAATGGTCCGAAAATGAGTTTTCACACAGGCTCACGCTCAAGCCAACAGTCCCATCGCCTTTCCGTTCGTTGCGTTTTTTATTCATTGATTGTCTTCTTTGCTCTCAACCCGCCCTTCCGGCGCTGTGGCTGACCTGTCGTTAGGCATTTCGGCGCGTCACCACATGCTCGCCGACTTTGAAACGATAGTGGCCAAAAAATTCCATATCGGAATAATGAAGTTGTGCAAAGTGATCGGAACCGGAACGTTGCCAGTTTTTATAAAAGTTCTTCCAGAACCACAGTCCACTCTGAACCAATGCGTACAAAATGTCCGAAATAAGATAGAAAAACACGGAGGGGACATCCAACACGGGTGGTTAATCTGGGAAGCACCCAATGTGCTAATAGAGGGCGAATTCCATGCAGCATGGCGGAGTCCGGCAGGAGCGCTAATTTGTGTTTCGCCCCGTGAGGATGGCGAGGATGTACTGGTATTTCTACCAGATAACTCTCGGAAATTTGAAGGCCTTCCCGTGCTCAACACTGGTATTTCATGGCCTAAGAGTAGTGCGGTTGATCGGTTATTGGAAAAGGAGGCCGCATTTCAGAGATTCAAGAACAGGCACCCTGATCCACGCACCGGCGCTGCTCGATTTCCAAAGAAAGAACATGATTGGCATGTCCGGGAGATAGAGGCCGCTAGACGGATGGTCCGATGAATCCCAGCTTCGCAGCGCGGCAGTTCCAACCGTCCGCCGTCGAATACGGCGGCGATGGCTTCCGCCGTGATTTTCACGCTTCGCGGTGGTGAAACTCGGCGGCGTAGCGGGGCGCGTGCGGTGGGTTGGCGGAGCGGGATGAGCGCAGACAACCGCCCGCATGGGCCAGCATGGAAAGGCAATCCATTTGCCCATCAGTCAAGTCGTTCTTCCATCTATCAACCTGATGTGGGCAAGCCGAGGCGGTCGAGAAAGAACTGGGTTACTTCCAGCGGAATATCGAGCGCATTCAATATGGCACCTTCCGCAAGCAAGGCTTCTTCATTGGCTCAGGCGTGGTCGAGGCCGGTTGCAAGACCGTCATCGGAGCCCGCTGCAAGCAATCAGGCATGTTCTGGTCGGAACCCGGAGCGGAGAACATCCTGGCATTGAGCTGCATTCACAGCAGCCGACGGCTTGATGACTTCTGGAAACACCGCCTCAACCAGCACGCCAAACGTAATGACGACCTCAGCCTCTCCGCTTAATCAAGAATTTTGTCCCGCACCCCTGCCGGGCTTTTTCGCGGGTTTCCACTTGTCAGTCACCGGCGCCAGACTTAAATTGCCGCCGTGCCGGCTAAAAAGTTGTTTTTGGATCACAATATTTGCATACGCGCAGCCATCATTGCCAACGCACGCCGTTAGCTGCGACGATTGAATGACATGATTGAACTCGTTCAGTGTCCCTGGAGTCCGTTCTGCATCGTTCAAAAACGCATCCTGGAATTTTCCGGGGTTTCTTTCAAAATTATCAATATTCCCAGCGGCGACGGTTCTTTGGTCTGGCGCTTGACCCGGCAGCGTTACTACGGCGTGCCCGTGATCAAAGATGGCCGCACCGTGGTGTTTGAAACGGACGATGATTCGCAGGTCATCGCCAAGTATCTCGACGACAAATTGCAACTCGGCTTGTTCCCGCGCGAATTGGACGGGGTGCAGTCCCTGCTCTGGCGCTGCATCGAAAATGAAATCGAAGGTGTCGGCTTCAAACTCAACGACATTTACTGGCTGGAATTTGTGGCGACCTCCGACCGGCTGCGATTCCTCCGCCACAAAGAACGCAAGTTTGGACGCGGCTGCCTTGAGGAATGGCGACGCCGGCAGAAATCGCTGCTGGACGAATTGACCCGCCGGCTCGTTCCGTTCGAGCAGATGCTCCTGGCCAAGGCTTTTCTCCTGGGCGACCGGCCGCGATTCGTCGATTTCGACCTGTTCGGCATACTTGCCAATTATCTTTACTCCGGTCATTACCAACTGCCCGCCGCTCACACCCGGCTCCGGCGCTGGTTTGAGCGCATGACCAAAATCAAATCCGTTACTCAAAAGTGAAAAATTACATTATCGACACCAACGTTCTCCTGCACGATCCCAATTCGATGCTCAGTTTCCAGGAGAACAATGTTCTCATTCCCATCGAGGTCATTGAGGAGGTGGACCATTTCAAACGGGAGTCAACCGAGTTGGGGCAGAACGCCCGCTCGGTTTCCCGCACGCTGGACGGATTGCGCAGCCAGGGTCATCTGAACNNGGAACAAAGGCGTGACGCTGCCCAACGGCGGACGCCTCCGGATCATTTTCCAAAAACCACACAAGAACGGCAACGGCACCCTCAGCCATAACAACGCGGACAGCCGCATCGTGGCGTCGGCCCTCGGCATCCAGAAGGCCGAACCGAAAAACTCAACCATCCTCGTCACCAAGGACATCAACCTGCGCATCAAAGCCGACGCCCTCGGCTTGCAGGCGGAGGATTACGAGACCGATCGCGTTCAGATCAAAGACCTCTACACCGGGATGTTGGATCTGTCGGTCAGCACGGAGAAGATGGCTGCGTTCCGCGGCAACGGCGAACTCGAAATTGCCGGCAAAGGTAAATATTTTCCCAACGAATATTGCACGCTTACCGAGGAAACCAATCCCAAGCGCACCGCCCTGACCAAGGTTGACGCGACTGGCACCAAACTGATTCCGATCATCGACTGTCGCGAGGGCGTCTGGGGCATCAAACCGCGCAACCGCGAACAACATTTCGCCTTCGATGCCTTGCTCGACGATCAGGTCAAACTGGTCACGTTGATGGGCAAAGCCGGCACCGGCAAAACGCTCATGGCGATGGCCGCCGGATTGAAACGAACCGTGTTGGACCGCGAGTATCGCCGCCTCGTTGTGGCACGCCCCACCGTTTCGATGGGCAAAGAACTGGGGTTTTTGCCCGGCTCACTGGAGGAAAAACTCGCCCCCTGGATGCAACCGATTCACGACGCGCTGGAAATGCTGAGCGACCTGAACATGGGACACGAGCACCGCCGCAGCGGCGACCTCATGCGTTCCGGTAGCATCGTAGTCGAAGCGCTGAGCTACATTCGCGGACGCAGCATCGCCCATCAATTCATGGTGATCGACGAGGCGCAAAATCTCACGCCATTGGAAGTCAAAACCATCATCACTCGCGTCGGTCACGGCACCAAAATCGTGTTCACCGGCGACCCGTACCAGATTGACAATCCGTACGTGGACTCCTCTTCGAACGGATTCAACTACATTGTCAGCAAATTCCGGGCGGAATCAGTATCTGCCCATATAGAATTGCAGAAAGGCGAGCGCTCCGCCCTGGCCGAACTCGCGGCCAATTTGTTGTGACCGGTTTTGATTTCCCGGCTTTTATCGTAAACAAGCTTGGCAGTGGCCTGATTCTTTCCTAATTTTACTCAGTGATTGTCTTCCTACGGTTCGTGGGCGTGGTCAATGCCGGGGTCTGGTTGGGCGCCGCGATTTTTTTCACGCTTGGAGCGGGACCGGCGTTTTTCTCGCCGGAAATGAAAACGCTGCTCGGACCGCGCGCTTACCCGGTCTATTCCGGCGCGATAGCGCAAATTGTCATCGAACGTTATTTCGTTCTGCAACACTGGTGCGGCGTCATTGCGCTGGCGCATTTGATCGCGGAATGGCTTTACACCGGAAAACCGATGGAAAAAATTACGCTTGGCTTGTTACTCGGTCTATTTTGCCTTGGTTTGATTGGCGGATTCTGGATGCAACCGAAAATGAAAAGTCTTCATGCGACAAAATATGGCGGCGCAACACAGGAACTGCGGGAACAGGCGGCCAAGTCGTTTCGCGGCTGGCATGGCGCGGCGCGGGTCCTTGACCTGGTGATGATGGGCGGCCTGCTGGTTTATCTTTGGCGGAACTTGAATCGCGCCGATGCTCCGCGCTTCGTCAGCACCGATTTGTTCCGGAGTTGATAAACTGGAAAAATTGCCAAAGTTTTGAGGTGGAGTGCCCGGTAACACTCGCCGGCAGAAATCGGGAAAGGACAGGCAAGTTTTCAAACGAACGGTCAACGCCTAGTGTAATGTCCAATAAGTAATTGCTATTA
>PLJQ01000193.1 GCA_003140275.1 Limisphaerales bacterium | reverse complement strand
ATTTATGCACGTTTATGTAGCAGCGCAGCCGTTTCCAACGCTTTTGCCCGCTGTCTCGACAGACTGATAATAAATTGCTTGGTCGGGCTTCGCTCGACCGATATATTTTCGGCAATGATTCATATGGGCATCGGGTACGACGTTCATCAACTGGTCGAAGAGCGTAAGCTGATTTTGGGTGGCGTCGAGATTCCGCACCCGAAAGGGTTGGAGGGGCATTCGGACGCGGACGTTCTCATGCATGCTTTGTGCGACGCGGTCCTCGGGACGCTGGGAGAACAGGATATCGGCCACTTTTTCCCCAACAGCGATCCGCGATGGCGGGGCGCGCCGAGCAAGGTCTTTTTGCAGGAAGCGGCACGCCAGGTGTCCGCGCGCATGGGTAAAATTATCAATGTTGACGCCACGGTTATTGCCCAACAACCCAAGATTTATCATTACCTGAAGGAGATGAAGGCAAACATCGCAGCCGCTTTGGGGATTGATGCGGCTGCAGTGGGAATCAAGGCCACAACCAATGAGCATCTGGGGTTCATCGGCCGCGAGGAGGGCATTGCGGCGATGGCGGTGGCGAGTGTGGATTTACCGTAAACCAACATGGCAAAAGCGGAAATCAGTTGGAAACGACGAACTGAAACGGGCGAACGTTTGGAAGTGTATGCTCAACACGTGGGAAACCGCTGGATTTTTTATTCGCGCGAGCGACGTTTGGGCCAATGGCAGGCCGTCGCCGAGCCGCCGCTGGTCGATTGGCTGGAGTTGTTGGATGCCGTCCAGCGCCGGATCAACCGCCGGTTGTTGCGACCGGAAGAAGAAGCGCGGGTGAAGAAGACGATTGTGGAACGATTTCCCGAAGCGAAGATTTGAAATGAAATCCCCTCCGTTGATTCTGATTTCACCCAGCACGGATTCCAAAGGCGCGGAGTTCGGCGATACGTCCATGAGCCTGTCGGAAAATTATTCGCGTGCCATTATGGCCGCCGGCGGAGTACCGCTGGCCTTGCCCGGCACCGCTTCTCGCGAAATGGTGGCCGAATGCGTGCGGCGTTGCGACGGCGTGATGCTCACCGGCGGCGACGACGTCAGCCCGACATTTTACACGAGCCATCTGCCGCCCGCTTTGCGGAAGACAACCTTGCCCAACGACCCGGAGCGCGACCTCCGCGAGTTGCTGCTCATCGACGAAGCGTTCCGCCAACGCAAACCGTTGCTGGCGATTTGCCGCGGCCATCAGATGCTGAATGTGGCGCTGGGCGGGACGCTGGTGGTGGACATTCGCAGTCAACTGCCTGGTGCCATCAACCATCGTCGCATGGAAAAGCGCAACGAAGTGGTTCACGAAGCGCGATTGACAGAAGATTCAATGCTCGCCAAGATAACGGGCAGACGAACGCTGGGAGTGAACAGCACGCACCATCAGGCGGTGGCGCGGGTCGCCAAACCGTTGCGGGTTACGGCAAGCAGCGTGGATGGAGTGGTCGAAGGAATGGAATTAAGGCCGGACGCGGCCCGGTTACTGCCGTTCTTATTGTCCGTCCAGTTTCATCCGGAGCGATTGGTGAAGGGCCATCCGGAACATCGGAAGATTTTTTCCTGTTTCACCCTGGCCTGTGGTCTGAATCGAAAAAGAGCTTATGAAGGCAAAAATACTCGTAGTCGATGACGCAGCGGAAATCCGCGAGCTGTTGGTATTTGTTCTGGAAGGGGCCAACTACCAGGTTGCTGTGGCGGAAGATGGCGCCGCGCTCAAAAAAGCATTTGCCGGACCGCAACCCGATATCGTCGTCCTCGACCTCAATCTGCCGGATTCCAGCGGCCTGGATCTGCTGCCTCAGATCAAGAAGGAATGGCCCGAGACACAGGTCATCATTTTGACGGGCAATGCGACCTATGATGCCGCCGTTGAAGCGACCAAACGCGGCGCCTTCCATTTTCTGAACAAGCCGTTCGATCGGGATACTTTACTGGTCACCGCGCAGCGCGCTTTGGAGCACAAAGAACTGAACGAAGAAGCCGGCGCTTTGCGGAAAGCGCTTTCCGCCATGAGCGGCGGCGGGGCGCCCATCTTCCAAAGTCCGGCCATGAAAACCGTGGTGCGCACGGTGGAACGGGTGGCAACGGCCGACGTTTCAGTTTTAATCACTGGCGAAAGCGGCACCGGCAAAGAGATCATCTCCGACCTGATTCATTACATGAGCTCGCGCGCCAAGGGGCCGTTGATCAAAATAAATTGCGCAGCGCTGCCTCGTGAACTCATTGAGAGCGAATTGTTTGGTTCGGTCAAAGGCGCGTTCACTGGTGCAAACAGTGATCGAGACGGGCTGTTCCGGCTGGCCGAAAACGGCACCTTGTTGCTGGACGAACTTTCGGAAATGCCGGTGGACACGCAAAGCAAGCTCTTGCGCGTGTTGCAGGACCAGGAGGTCCGGCCGGTGGGCGGCAAAATTAGTTACAAGACCAACTGCCGCATCATCGCGGCGACGAACCGAAAGGTGGAAGACGCCCTCAAGGACGGCAAGTTGCGCGAAGATTTGTATTATCGCATCAGCGCCATTTCCGTTCACCTGCCGCCGTTGCGGGAACGTGTGGAAGACATCATGCCGCTGGCCAATGCCTTTTTGAAACGCTTCGCGGCACAGGCCAACCGCAACATCAGCGGCTTTACGCCGGCAGCGGTCGAGCGGTTGCGCGCGTTCGACTGGCCCGGTAACGTGCGCCAGTTGCAAAATGAAATCCAACGGGCGGTGCTGCTGTGCGAAGGCAGCATTGTGGACGCGCCGGATTTGTCCATCACCACGGCGAAAAGCAGTTTGAGTGTGACCGCCGGAATGGTGGGACCGACCGACACCACTGTAATCAGCGATACCGGCTTCACCTTGCTGGAAGGCGTTGAACGCAACGCCATCGTGCAGATGCTCAAGGAAACCGGCGGCAACAAGCTGGAAACCGCCAAACGCCTCGGCATCGGCCGCCAGACGCTCTACAACAAAATCAAGGCGTATGGTATCGATATATGAGCAGCGAGGCGTATTGCGTGAAACGCGAGATCACTCATCGCGTTTCAAATACCTCGTAATTCCTTCCCGAAACGGAATTGGTTTTGACTCAAATAAGTCATTCGCGGGCTGTGGATTTCCCACGTTGCCCTCCTGCAACATGACAAGCTGATCGCGGTTGAGCGGCGGTGACTTGCCCAGCAGACGCGCGAAAACGAATTCGAGCAGCGCCGCCTGATAACGCGCCACACCCAGCGGCACATGCAATTTGAAACGCCTTTGTCCCATGACCGAAAGGATTTGATCCAGAATTACTTCGAGCGTGAGCACTTCGCCACCGCACAAATCAAACGTCTGGCCAATCGACTTTGGTTCGGTGAGCGCTCTGAGGAAACAAGTCGCCACGTCACCCACGGAAATTGGTTGAAATCTGCTCTGTTCGCCGCCCATCACCGGCAACACCGGTGAAAAGCGACTCATCCTTGCGAACAGATTCACAAATTGATCATCCGGACCATAGATGATCGACGGGCGAAAGATGGTGAAGTCCAGCCCGCTGCGGCGGACGATTTCCTCCGCCGCCCACTTGGACTGATGATAACGCGATACGGCATTGGCTCGCGTGCCGAGCGCGCTCATCTGTATGAACCGCTTCACCTTGGCCTGCTGTGTGGCAGAGACGATATTCTGCGTGCCGCGAATGTGAATGTTTTCAAAAGTGCTCTCGCCCCCTTCGCTGATGATGCCGACGAGATGAATCACTGCGTCGCAATCCGTCAGCGCTCCCACCAATGACGGCGCGTGCAACACGTTGCCCGGATGAATCTCAACTCTGTGCTCTGCCTCGGCTTTATGTACGCGCAATGAGCGTCGGTCGCGGGCCAAGATGCGGACCGAATGTTCCGCAGCGTACAGGTGCCGGAGAATTTCCCTCCCGACAAAGCCCGACGCGCCGGTGACAAAAACCTTCACGAATTTATGATGTATGATTTTTGATTGATGATTCGGCCAAGTGTGAGCAAACCGGTTCATAACGGGAGAAGAACTCAATGAACGAACGATGGAATTCGCCGTCCGCGCGTTGAAGATGACAGATGCGTTGCCGCGCACAGATTCCGGACGCACGGTGGCGAACCACGTTGCCCAGAGTGGCGGCTCGGTCGCAGCGAACTGCCGCGCTGCGCTGCGTGGCAAATCGCGTGCCGACTTCATCAATAAAGTTACAATCGTGCTTGAAGAAGCGGATGAAACTGCGTTCTGGACTGAGCTTGGTGAACGGGCCGGTTTGCTTCCACCCGAACGATTGAAAGAGCGGCACGCCGAGGCAATTGAACTGACGAAGATTTTCAACACGACACGTAGCACTGCTCGCAATCGTAAATCGTAAATCGTCAATCATACATGCCGTCCGTCCAACTTTGACAACTCCTCCCGCACCAGTCCCACCAGCGGTTTCATGGTCTTCGCGTTGAATTCAAAGCGGCAACCCGCGGCGGCAAATAATTCCGGTAGTGGCCGCGAACCGCCCAGCGCCAGCGCCAGCTTGTAATCATTCAATGCTTTGGCTTTGTCCCGCCTGGAGTTCGCCCAGACTTGCAACGCGCCGAGTTGAGCGATGCCGTATTCGACGTAGTAAAAAGGGTGAAGAAAGATGTGCAACTGGCGATGCCAGAGATTCTCCCGTGCCTTTTCACGGCCGCTCCAATCGGCATCACCGCCAAAGCGATCCATCAACACCAGCCATGCCTCCTTCCTTTCCGCCCGTGAATGGCCGGGATGCGAATAAATCCAATGTTGAAAGGCATCGACGGTGGCGATCCACGGGAAGATTTCCACGATCCCTTCCAGATGATCGCGTCTGGCGCGCTTCGCGTCTGGCACGGAGTAAAACGCTTCGATGAATTCGTTGCCGAGCAGTTCCATGCTCATCGACGCCACCTCGCAGAATTCAATCGGCGCACTGCGATAGGCGTACAATTCTTCATCGCGTGTGGCCAGCGCGTGAAAGGCGTGACCCGCCTCGTGCAAAATCGTTTCGACATCGCGCTGCACGCCGATGGCATTCATGAAGATGAACGGCAGCCGCGCTTCCGACAAAGTGGATTGATAACCGCCCGGAGCCTTGCCTTTACGATTATCGAGGTCGAGCAGCCGCAGGTCGCGCATGGTCTCAAAGCCATTTGCGAACTCTTTATCGAGTTGATTGAAAATCCGCTGGGTGCTCCCAACCATTTGTTCCACCTGCTGGAAAGGTTTTAGAGGCGGACGGTTCAACGGGTCCACCGTCAAATCCCACGGGCGCAGTTTTTCCAATTGCAGTTGCTGTCGCCGCTCCAATTGCAGGTCTCGCACGACGGGCATGATTTCCTGTTCGATGGCGTCGTGAAACGTCCGGCAATCCGCCGGCGTATAATCAAAACGACCGAGCCGGCGAAAAGCGTATTCCAGATAATTCGGAAAACCCGCGTTGGTGGCGATTCGTTCGCGCAGCTTCACCAACTGATCGAATATCTCCTCCAACTTTTCAGCTTGCTGCAAACGTCGATTCGCCACCAACTCCCATGTCTCCTGCCGCAATGCGCGGTCTGGTTCTTCAAGATAGCGGCTCATCTGCACCAGCGTCTTTTCTTCGCCGCGAAATCGAACAGTCAGCGAACCGATCAGCTTTTGATACTGCTGACTAAGCCTGGCCTCCTCCGTTTCCAACGGCACGTTTGCCTCGCGATACAACTCCACGTGGAGGTTGGTGTTGCGGTCGAAAACTTCGTACCGCCGTTCGATCAACTGGCGGCGCAGCGGATGCGCTAGAAAAATCTGCGCGAGCTTGAACTGTCGCGGCTTGAGTTGTGGTTCGATCTGTTCGACGAAATGCAAGTAAGCCTTTTCCGTCTCGGCATTATCTGTATGGCAGGTCATGGCGATGTAGCGTCGCGACGATTCCTCATCCAGCGCCGCGGTCAATTCGCTCCAATCCAGCAACCAACGCTCGAACTCCGTCACGGTTTTGCATTGCGGCGCGAGGGTTTCCAGCCGGTCGAACAATGGCGCGATTTGCGACCAGTCACCCAGATCGACTTTGGCGGGAACGAATCGGCGCGGCGAATGAGCCGGCAACCGTCCAAACGGCAATAGAGTCATGAGCGGAGATTACCGGAAGTCGATGGAATGAAAATCAGATTTTCAGTTGGAATCTTGCGAGCTCGCCATTCGCTTTAGTTCTACTTTGTCACATTCCTATTCAAAAAATTGATGGTTGCCATAGCTACAAAACCCCCGATGACGATGAGTAAAAAGCAAACCACAACAACTCGTTTCTACCCCGACAGTGGCGTTGCCTCGAAATGTAGCGGCTCTAAACTAGGAAGTGGCGTCATCTCAATATGTGGTGCTTCTAACCTAATCACTTCTTGCTCTTTTTGTTTGATTACCGGCGGTTCCTGAACGCTCTTGCCACAGTGTTTGCAGATTATCGGTAGTGCCTTAATTTGACTTTTGGAAGGCTTGGAGGATATTCGGAAGCCATGAGACGCGGCGAAATTGAGAAAGTGATGACCGGGACGGATGGCAGAATACATCTGTTCCTTAAGAACGATTCAGTTGAGTACATTTCTTCTGCTGGATTTCGAGCAAATGTTCCGCAATCTGGTCCGGTAGAATTGCACGGCGAGTTTCCCCAAAACGTGACACCGCCACCAAGAGTAATGCCATATTTCTCTTTCACGGATGTTGTCTCGCTTTCTTGATCTGATAGGAAACTCCAACCTTGACCGCGCTTTCCGCTGAATCTACCGGCGGCAATTCCAAGATGGTGATAAATTGCTCAGGCTCGCCATGTGTCCAGCCGTAACAGCGTTTCGCCTTCGGATGCCCGGTGAGATCGAAAACCTCTACGTCACCTTACGCATCTTCTCATCCATGATCTTCTTGCAAGCCTCACCAACCCTACACCCAAGGCTCATAATCGTGTTTTGGTTGACGCCCGTGATGCGTTCAATCGCCCGGATGCTGCTGCCTTCGCAGAGCATGGAAATCACGGCCACTTTCTTTTCGGTTTTCAGTATGTTTGCCATATCGTTTTTTAAGTTGCAATTAGTGTTACACAAATATAGAATGTATGCAAGATATTTGTGTAACACTTATTATGAAGAAACATGCAGGCAGACCTAAGATTGGCATACAGAATGCCAAGGGCGTTTTCTTCGCCGCTCGGTTCACACCCGTTGAGGCAAAACAGCTTAACGGGGCAATACGGCAAGCCGGACAGAGCAAATCCGATTGGATACGGAAAGCGTTGCTATCCGCTGCGGTGAGTGATAAACCAGCGTCATAATCATGTGGATGCGGCGAGCCTCGGACTCGCAATCTGCGATTGTAAGGAACGCCCAGTTTGCCAATTAACTTACGCACCCAAAGCGGTTGGAACATTGCACGCATTTTAGAGAAGTCCAATAAACTATTTTATTGGTTTGTATATGACCCATAGCGCAAATGACACAAAGCCCAGACATGGAATAGTCCAAATTGCAAAATAAATGATCTTATCGGTTCTTTCTTCACCTTCAGTATGGACTGAACTTGTCGTTTCACTTGTGGCTGCTAGCGGTGGAGTGATCGTGTATTGGGCGCTTCGGTTGGAAGAATATGGGGAGAAAGAAGAATACCGTGATATAGAAGATTTTAGGTCGTCAAAACTGAAATCTAGTAGCGGGCGAAAAATATTGATGCGCGGGATTGTTGTAGAAATCGTTGTGGCCTTCGCAGTGGCTGCATGGGATGGATTGGAAATTAGGCAAATCGCTAGACAAATGGCAAAGAATGACCCGCGCAACCAACCCGTTTCAGACTTATCTGTTGATCTGCAATTCACAGTCCACGGGACAAACACTATAAAATATGAAGGCATAGTTTGGGTGGCTAGGTTACTGTTTGGTAGATTTCCAGCACTGGATTCATCGGTAAATTTTCCTGGATTTGTCGCATCCGATTATACGTTCCAAGATTATAATCGTGAAGGAACTCGAACATATTATTTGCGCTTCCGACCCGATCCAGGTCTTGGCGTTGGCTCCGGACACTTGGTCAACTTGGGATTCGGCTATCCCGTTTCCGATATAGCCAAATTGGATGTATTGTCGCTTCATCTTGATTTCTTGCCACGCCACTTTAAGATTCTTGATGGTATGGCAGTTCTCAATGTTAGTCCTGGCGGGCGGAAAGAGTTCCCCATCCCGCCACTTACGATGTTCTTTAGTTCTGCCTATATCCATCTTGTTAATGGCACGAACGCCGTGCCAATTGTATTCACAATGGGCGGAACGAATTGGATTCCCCAAAAGGTTCCAAATTAGAAATTGATGGCGATTTGCCGTCTGTAAAGAGGTGTGCATGTTCAAATTAAGGCACTACCAGATTATTGCTTCGCTTGCTGGCGGCGAAGAAGTTCGTCATCCTCGGGGTAATCGCCGTGGTTGCTTTCATTAAAAATTTATTCGGCAAAAAGAAAGCGACCTGATTAAGCTCGCTGCGGATGGCTCACGAGATTTCATTATTTGACGGGGCGGTATGGTATGTGGTCTTTCTTTTTTCCACGACGATGCATGAAGCCAGTCATGCCTTTGCCGCTTTGAAACTCGGCGACGACACGGCACATCGTGGCGGCCAGGTATCGCTCGACCCCACGCCTCACATCAAACGCGAACCGTTGGGGATGGTCGTGGTGCCGCTCGCTTCCTACCTGTTTGGGGGGTGGATGATTGGTTGGGCGAGGGCGCCGTACGATCCTCACTGGGCAAACCGTTATCCGAAACGAGCCGGACTCATGGCGCTGGCCGGACCGGTCTCGAACCTCGCGCTGATGTTGATTTGCGCGCTGCTGATTCGCCTCGGCATACTTCTGGGCTTTTTCGTCGCGCCACAATCCGTGGACTTCGCTCATGTTGCGGCCCCCACCCATGATGGGATTCCATACTTGTTGGCGGTGCTGCTGAGTGTCGGATTCTCACTGAACCTGCTGTTGTTTCTGTTTAATTTGTTTCCGTTTCCTCCGCTCGACGGCGGCAGCGTGCCCTTGATTTTTCTGTCTGAAGCAGCTGCGGAAAAGTATTGGGAATTCCTCCGCAACCCGGCATTGACCATGATCGGAATGGTGATTGCCTGGCGACTTTTCGGCGGGATCTACCCTCCGATCCATCTTTTTGCCATCAACCTCCTCTACCCCGGTTTGCACTACGAGTGACAGGCTCAACAAACCAACCCGCCACGCTTTGACGTGAACTGAGCATTCTCCCGCCATCATAAACTTTCTCCAGCCTTCGGCTGGCCCAACTCCGCAGCCGATATAACGTGGCGAAAGCAAAATCCGGCGCCGCTCCACCCTGACCGCCGACCAGTTCGCCACCGCGCCGCACGTTGTCAATCATCCATGCGGGCAGTGAAAGGTGATATGGATTCCGCTTCACCTCGCCAACATGAAACGTCAGCGCCGTGATGAGGTCGGCAACGTTCTGCGCGCTCGATTCGACCATCAGGTTGGGCGTTTGCATCTGTCCCCAAAACTCAGTCTCAACCGCGTAGCACGAGAAACTTTCGGGCAGACTGTTCAACGCGTCCAGCACCAGAAAATGCGTGCCGATGTGCGAGCTGTTCCAGTCGAGTCCGTGCGGGAAAAAAATGACGCGCGGTTGGTGCTTCGCCAGAATGTCAGCGATGGCCTTCACCGATTGCGCCCAATGGGCCGGCTCCTTTTCGCGCGTTTCGACGTTGACCTTCTCCAATCCATTCGGCGCCGTTTGCACCAACTCGAAACCGATGCAATCGCAGCAATTCTTCAATTCCTGCAGCCGTTCAGCCTGTCGTTCCTTCATGCTTCCGTGCGTCACAGCCACGTTGATGATGTTCCATCTCGCCTCGCGGAACAGGCGCAGGGCCAGTCCGCCGATGATGACCTCGTCATCCGGGTGCGGGGAGAAGATCAAAACCTTCGGTGCGTTCGGCTTGATTTCCGGTCGCGGCAACGGCGGAAAATTCCCAAGCGGATAAGTTTTTCCCGCTTCGGCAAACCGGGCGTATTCAGATACGAGATGTTGGTATGGGTTCATGGGACAGTCTGAGTTGCGGCTGTGAGCGTCGGGTGATTGGCAAGCTTGCCGCTGCGACGGCTTGCCCATGGCGTTTGTCCGTCTCGTCCGGAATATGGAAAGTGATGCCGGCAGCCAAATCAGGGAATTCCGTCCGCAAAACTTCCTTCGCCCCTTCGATGATGACGTCCCCACCCGGCCCGGAAGTAACACGCCCAAGAATAAGTACGTTTTTGAATTCGTAGAAGTCGGCGTAGTGCGCAAGACCGTAGCCCAGGTAAGCGCCAATCGTCTGATAAATCTTGCGCGCACGATCGTCACCCTGCTGCATCAGACCTTGGACGTGTTTCAGCTTCTCCGGCAATGACAGCGCAGCGTCCACCCTTATTCCAGCGGCGGGTATCAAGCGTCCGACGGCCTGCTGGGAAAAATATTGCACGCCGCAGCCGCGATCCCCGGACCATTCATCCACGGGTGCGCTGGGATGGTAGTCCACCGGCGCGAAGGCCAGTTCGTTCAACCACGAGGTGATGTTGCCGTCGGATGTGACGTAGCCCGCTGCCTCACTCGAACCCATTGCGATACCGAGCACGCCATGTTGTTCAATAGCCATCGAGCCAGCCAGCGCGGCGACTTCACCATCGTTGACAACCTCAAACGGGATGCCGTCCCAAGCCTGGTTCATTTTCAGGAAAATGACTTTGACGCGGCGATTGAAAAATTCCGTCGGCACACCACGAAAGAGCGACGCGACTTTCACACGGTTGTTGACTAAAATCCCGGCGGAACTGCCGCCGATGGCATCGACGCGCGGCAGATGCGCGGCGGCGCGTTTGAGCGAATCCATGATCTGTTCGAAGTGCCATTGCGGGTCGGTCTGCATCACCGGATTCCAAACCACCTCCTCGCTGAAGACCACTTTGCCTTCGATGACGGCGGCGGCTTTGCGGTCGCTGGCGCCGAGGTCAAAGCCGATGCGACAACCGTCCCAGTGACCACCCAACGGTGTGGTGTTCGCGCGGGCGGGCGGGATGTCCGCCGCGTTCATCGTTACGACTTCCAATGGCCGGTCGTAAACTTTTTCGCCCAGCAGATTGGAATCAAACTTGCCGGTGGGCGTTTCGCGAAAATGTTTTTGCAACTGGTCGCCAAGCGGCCTTGGCCCGGCAAAGTAAATTCGGAAACCGCCCCGCGACCAGAGCAGAAATTTCACGAGGCGCTCAAGGTATGTGAAATTGCCACCGGATTGCGGATGGCTTTCCGGCACAATCTCCGTTGCGAAATGGAAAACCGAACCGTCAGCTTGTTCAAGCGCGAGCTGGATTAAAACCGCACTCTTTGAAGCATGCGCTGCGTTACGAAACGCGCGAGTCGCCAGCACGGCGGGACGGAAGGCCGAATCCAACGCCGGTATGATTCGCGGGGGGACGAGAACAAGACCGTGATATTCGTTCATGCAGCAAGCGCCGTTGTAATTCAGTAATTGGATGGGTTCAAGTGTTCAAATCCTCCGCCACCCGCAAGAACATGACGGCAGCGTGCAATTGGCCATGAAGCGAGAAGCGCTTGCGCAACACCACATCCCTGCGCGCCCCGACTTTTTCCGCTACTCGTCGGCGGCTGGCGAGATTCGGTGGCTACACCGAGGTAAGAGGTCGATTGGCTGTGCGACCGTTTCGTCCGTCTGCTCACGGTGGCGGCTACATTGGCAGTGGACTCTCAATATGTTCACTGAGCCTCCGCCCAACGCACGGCGAAGCGCACCAGTTCGGGCGCGGTCTTCAGAGAAAGCTTTTCCTTGATGTGGGCGCGATGAACCTCGACCGTCTTGACGCTCAAATGAAGTTGCGCGGCGATTTCACGAGTGCCTATCCCCTCGCCGATCAGTTGGAAAACTTCAAGCTCACGATCAGAAAGTCTATCAATCAGAGAACTCCCCGTTGAAGGACGTCGCCCGGAAAAACCTTCCAGAATCTTGGCCGATATTTTCTCGCTCACGTAAATCTGGCCGCCCAACACCTGACGGATGGCCGCCATCAATTTCTTGCCGCCTTCCTGCTTCATGATATAACCACGTGCGCCGGCCCGGAGCACTCGCTCGGCGTAGAGCGATTCGTCGTGCATGGAAATGACGAGCACGGCCAGGCCGGGTTGAATGGCCTGCATGTCTTTGATCAACTCAATCCCGCTTTTGTCGGGCAGCGAAATGTCCGCCAGCACGAGATCGGGGTTCAATTTTCCGATGGCCTCCAACGCCTGACTGGCTTTCTCCGCCTCGCCGCAAATCGTCAGGTCCGCCTCTTCGCCGATGAGTTGAGCCAATCCCTGACGCATCATTGGATGGTCATCCACAATGAGGATGCGCTTTTTATTTTTTTCGGCAGTCATGAATTGTTTTTGAACGAGCAAGCGACGGTGGTGCCCTTTTCGTTGGCCCGCCGGATGTCCAACGAACCACCGATCATGCTGGCGCGGTAATTCATGATCTGCAAACCCATGCCCTTGTCCGATTTCAATTCTTTGGGAAAACCGGTGCCGTCGTCCATCACAGTCAGATTGATGTTGCCATCAGCGGGCTTCAACGAAATTAAAATGCTTTCGGCTTTGCCGTGTTTGATGGCGTTATTGATGGCCTCTTGCGCAATGCGGTAAACGTGAGTGGCGACGGCATGGTCGAAAAGAAGAACGGATTCTTCGCACTGGAATCGACATTCGACCTTGAACATTTTCTCAACACTCGCCGCCAGCTCTTGCAGTGCGGACATGAGGCCGTTCGCCTCGAGTTCAACGGGAGAAAGTCCGCGAGCGAGGCTGCGGGTGTGCGTTATGGCTTCGCGAACGTGTCGGGCAATTTCAGCGGCGCGAGCGGCTTCAGCGGCGGACTTGGTTGCCAGCTTTTGTTCCAGCACCTGGCTCAATAATTCAATGCCCGCGAGTTGCTGGCACAATCCGTCGTGCAAGTCCTGACCGATGCGCCGCTGTTCGTGGCCGCTGATTTCGAGAATCTCCTGCTCCAATCGCTTGCGTTCGGTGATGTCGCGCACGAAGCCGGTAAAAAGCCTTCGATCCACGAGCCGCACTTCGCTGACGGCAAGATCCATCGGAAAAGTCGTTCCATCTTTGCGTTGTCCCACCACTTCGCGTCCGATGCCGATGATTTTCGCTTTACCGGATTGACGGTAGTTTGCGAGGTAGGAGTCGTGTTCCTTCCGATAGGGGGAAGGCATAAGGCGGCTGATGTTCTGACCGGTGATTTCCGCCGCCGAAAAACCAAAGATACGTTCAGCCGCCGGGTTCAACGACTCGATGGCGCCACGTTCGTCGATGGTAATGATGCCTTCGACGGCGGTTTCGAGGATGGCGTGCATCCGGGCTTCGCTGTCGCTTAGCGCGGTTTGAGCCAGCTTGCGTTCGGTGGAGCGTTGGGTTTGTTGCAGTTCGTTGGCGGCGGCCATTTCTTCAAGCGCTTTCAGCCGTTCAATCAACTCGGCCTTGGTCAACCGGTCGTACTCTTTCATCCGCCGGACTATAACTGGTTCGGCCAATGAAACACGCGAAAAACATCCGGGAGCGTGTACGGAAAAACCTGGCAGCTGTAGCCGCTGACGTGAGGAGGTGGAAAATTCTTATGTCGCTGGCTGGAAAGTCCGCCTCCTCACGTCCGCGGCTACAATTTCCATACATGCTCTGCGGGACGTGGCGGTTCACGCGGCGGGCAGTTGCGCGCGATACTCAGTGGGGGACTGGCCGAGGATTCTCTTGAACACGCGGTTGAAGTGCGTGAGTGATTGAAAGCCCACTTCGTAAGCGATCTCGCTGACGCGCAGATTCGGATTGAGCAAAAGGTTCTTCGCTTTCTCAATGCGGATCCGCGAGAGATAATCGGTGAAGTTGATGCCCGTCGCCTTCTTGAACATCTTGCAGAAGTAGTAGGAACTGGCGTTGACCGCTTTGGCCACCATGCCGAGCGACAGATCTTCGGATTGATTTTCATTAATGTAGGTTTTGGCGCGAGCGATCATGGGCGGTTCGGAGTTTTCCTGTTTAACGATGAGCTGATTGCTCACCATGGAGAGGTGCTGGGCAAAAATGGTGAGGAGCTTGACCACCGGTTCATGCTGTTTGGACGGCAGCACGCGCGTATCAAAATAAGCGGCCTTCAACTCGCTCGGTTTGGTTGGCACACCCCATTCGGCAACCAGTTTGGCCGTACGTTCAAATTGCGCGTCCGTCGGTTTCTTGCGGAACACCTGGCCGGTCTTTAAAAAGCCAATCAATCGATCGCCGGTCCGAACTGGCACGGCGGTGTCGCACAAACCGAGGGAACAGATGACGCTTCGCGCTTCGTGGGTGGCGGTTTCGGAAAGTTTTTGCTGAACTTGCAGGCAGGCGGCGCACGAGCGGCTGTTTTGGGCGATCATCGCACAAAAGGGATTTTCCTTTCGTCGTCCATGATGAGGCAGTTGCCACGACTCGATCGGTTGCAGGGAAACCGGCAGGCCGGTCGCTGCACTGAAGGCACGCTCATAATCCTGATAGATTTTCGAGGCAGCCAGCGCTTCGATTAGATTTTTGTTGTCGTTCATATTCGTCGCTTTCTCTCTTGCACGTCACCAAATTTGTTTTGGTAAGAACAAAATAGGAGAAGCGACAAATTACGACAATTGGGACTGTCCCTGATTCTCATTTAGTGGAAAACGTCCAGACTGATAAGAGAAACCCCTATGCAATGACCGTGTGAAGGGNNCTAATGATTGGACGGCGTGTTGAAAGTTGTCATCAAGCCTCGACCCGGAAAGCGTTCGCGCCGCGGCCGATGAGATGAATGATCGAAGCGCTCACAGACGCGGGCGTTTGGATGGCAGCACTGTTCATAAGTCGAGGTTCGCCCGACACTCACCGGCTTGCGGCTCGTTCACGACGATGAATCCAGCTTTACGTGCGACGTGTTGCATCTGGCGGTTATCCGGAAGAATAGTTGCCGTGATGCGGTTCAGTTTTTCATCGCGGCCGATTTGGACGAGCGTCTTCAACAGGCGCGTGCCCAGACCCAGGCCCTGGCTTTGATCGCTGATCACCAGAGCGAACTCGGCTTCGTTCGCGCCGTGCGATTTGCTGAGGCGTCCAACACCAACAATCTCGCGTTGGCCGATCGATTCGCCGTCGCGCTCGATGACCAACGCCATCTCACGGTCATAGTCGATGAAGCAAATGCGGGCCAGGCGTTCGTGGGCGACGCGCTGCTCCAGCCGTAACGGGGTGAAGTATCGGTAATAAACGCTGCGCTCCGAGAGTGTCCGGTGAAACTTCACCAGCAGCGGTTCGTCTTCGGGACGGATGGGACGGATGGTGACAGCCGTGCCGTCCTTCAATTTGCAGCGCTGGACGTATTGCGATGGGTAAGGGCGGATGGCGGGCCGGGGCAACTGTTCCTCACGCAACGACGGGTCATGCAGAACAATGCGGCCATCAAGCGCCAACATTTGCCCGGACGAAACGAGCAGCGGGTTGATGTCGATTTCCTTGATCCANNCCTTTGAGCGCCGTGTAAATGCACGTCTGTTCCATCAGGCGGCGGGCGAGTGTGGCGTTGAGCGGCGGCAGGCCGAGAGCGCGATCTTTGAAAACTTCGACCAGCTGTCCACCCGCGCCGAACAGCAGCACCGGGCCGAACTGCGCGTCAATGCTGCTGCCGAGAATCAGTTCGTAGCCATCGAGTGAAACCATCGGCTGCACGGTCACGCCGAGGAAATGTTGCGGGCCGGCTTTCTTGCGTACCGAAGATTCAATCGCGTGCCAGGCGCGACGCACGCCGGTGACGTTGCGGATGTTGAGCTGCACGCCCCCCACATCGGTTTTGTGCGTGAGTGTTTCGGAAAACAATTTCGCCACGACCGGATAGCCGAAGTTGTCGGCCAGAGCGACGGCGTCCTCTTCGGTCAACGCAACGTGCGTCGCGACGGTCGGGATGTCGTAGGCGCCAAGGATTTGTTTCGATTCGTATTCAGTCAGCAGGGTGCGACCGGCTTTCCGCGCCCTGGCGATGAGGTCCGCAGCTTGGGAAACGGACTCGCGTTTGGATGCTTCACGATCGAATGTTGGCGTCTCGTAAAGGCTGCGCAGATTTTGGGTGTAATGCCACATGAGGTCGAAGGCGCGGGCGGCGCGGTCGGGATACTTGAACGTCGGGATGCTCGAACCGTTCAGGACCGCCTCACCGCTCTCGACTGCCGGGCCGCCCATCCAACACGCAAGCAGCGGTTTGCCGTCAAGTTTGGCAAACGGCTTCAACTGGTCGGCGGTGCCAACTGCGTCCGTCATGGCTTCCGGAGTGAGAATCGCAAGCACGCCGTCGGTGTTCGGGTCCTTGGCGGCGAGTTCGACGGCTTTGGCGTAACGCTCCGGGCCGGCATCGCCGAGGATGTCGATCGGATTATTGTGGCTCCAGTGCGGCGGCAGCAACGCGTCAAGCGCGGCGCGCGTGTTGTCCGAAAGTTCGGCGAGCTGGCCGCCGGAATTGACGAGCCTGTCGGTGGCGAGCGCGCCGGGGCCGCCGGCATTGGTGACGATGGCAAGACGCGGACCGCGCGGTCGCGGTTGTTTCGCGAGCACTTCGGACATGTCAAACAACTCCTCGATGGTGTTCACCCGCAACACACCGACCCGGCGAAAGGCGGCATCGAGCACTTCATCGCTACCGGTGAGCGAACCGGTGTGCGACGCGGCGGCCCGGGCGGCGGCTTCCGTGCGACCCACCTTGATGACGATGATGGGTTTCGTGAGCGCGACTTCGCGCGCCGCCGACAGAAAGCAGCGCGCCTCGCCGACCGATTCCATGTAGATGACGATGCTGCGTGTGTGCGGATCGTCGCCGAAGTAGGTGATCAGATCGCCCCAGTTCACGTCGAGCATCGAGCCAATCGAAACAAACGCGCTGAAGCCGACGTGCTCGCGCAGACTCCAGTCCAGGATGGCGGTGCAGAGAGCGCCGCTCTGGCTGATGAAGGCGACGCTTCCAGGCCGCGCCAACGCCGCCGCGAATGTCGCATTGGAGCGGCTATGCGGCGTCATGACACCGAGGCAATTCGGGCCGATGACCCGCAACGGTCCGCGCCTCGCTTCCGCGAGAATTTGCCGCTCCAACTCCGCACCGCCAGCGCCGCTTTCCTTGAATCCCGCCGAGATGATGACGGCCCCACGCACACCCGCTTTGACGCACTCGCGAACAATACCTGGCACCGTCGGCGCGGGTGTGACGATGACGGCGAGATCAACTTTCTCCGGCACCGCTGCGATGTTCGGAAACGTCTGGATGCCGAGCACACGGGTGCGCTTGGGATTGACAGGATAAACGGTGCCGCCGAACGCGGAGAGATTTTTCAATACCGCGCATCCCACGCTGCCGGGTTTTTCGGTGGCGCCGATGACGGCCACGGTTTTGGGTGTGAATATCGCGTCGAGAGGATTGCCTCGCGCATGTCGGAGAATGTCATGCGCTCGCTCGGCGCGGGGCTGAGGGGTGGTTGCAGTCATGCTCGATTCTACCGTTCAACCCTTTCTCCTTCAAAAGGTGCAATGGTTAACGCGCCAAAATGTGCTTGCGACTGGTTTGCAAGCGGTGGATGACGATCTGCACGACGCGCTTCATCAACTCGTAACCAAAATCGTGATCGCGTTCCGCGGTAACAAGCAAATGCGCACCGTTCAGGACAATCACTGCGGTCGGCTCCAAGGCGCGGGCCTGAAAGTGCCAGACGAAAGGCGGGAACAACCACGACCAGCCTAGCACATCGTCCGCACCGAGGGTTTGGACGAGCACGGTTCCGCCGGCCGGTTCATGCGCCTCCAAAGCGATGCGCCCTTTTTGGATGAGGTGGAACTGGTTGGCCGGTTCTCCTTCGCGGAACAGAACCTGTTCCGGTTTGAAGGTCGCCTCAGTCGCGCCGCTCATGAGGATGGTCAGATGCTCGGGCTTCATCCCTTGGAAAAAGGAATGACCTTGAAAGGCGGTTTTGAGTGAATCATTCATGGCGTCATCCTCGGGTATCAGCGGACTTGCCGGCCACGAATTCGCGTTCGCGTTCCCGCACCACCAGCACGGGGCAACCGGCATGGCGGACGACACGCTCGGCCGTGCTGCCAATAAAAATGTGGGCCAGGCCGGTGCGGCCGTGGGTCGAAAGAATGATCAGGTCAATGCCAAGTTCTTTCACCGCATTGATGATTTCCAGGTAGGGAGTGCCTTCACGCAGGGCAATCTCCAACGGAATTTTATTGCCGACCGTCCGTTGCAGCTTTTCCAATTCCTTTTTACCCGTCTCACGGATTTGACGCAGCACGGGCTCCACGTCCACCATCGGGAATTCAGGCACCGGCAGGTACGGCTGTACGACGTAGAGCAAGATCAATTTTGCGTTGAATTGTTTGGCAAACGGAATGGCATATTGCAGCGCTTTGTTCGAGCAATCCGAGAAGTCCACCGGCACGAGGATCTTCTTCAGTTTGAACTCCGTCAACACTGCCGGTGCCGGTCCTGATGATGTTCCTGGCAACTGCGCTTCCTTCGGGCCAAGTTCGACGACAACTCCACCCGGTTTGTTGGTTGGCTTGAATTTCATATATTTGTAATGGTATGATGATTGCCGTCTAGCCCGGAACTGTCAGCACTGAATTTCGCCCGCCGAACGGATTCGGAACGGAATCAGGACCAGCCGGATCTGCCATCCATTGACCGTCCACAACCAGCCGATACTCGTAACTGCCGGCAGCCAGTGTTAATTCCTTTGCCCACCGGCCATTCCCGACCTTAAGCATCTCCGTAACTTTCGGATGCCAATCATTGAATGTGCCGGCGACAAAAACCGACGTTGCCCGCGCGTTGACGTACTCGATCCGCGTCAAGGGCGTGGCGGGACGCGATTTCGCGGTCTGCTTGATGCTTTTCCTGACGGTCGTTGTTTTCATACTCTGTTCATTCAGGCCTCACTATTACCAGACACGGAAATGAACTTACGTGCTCATCCAAAATTGGCAAACCCTCTCCATCGATTGCTCCGCATGGATTCGGCGAAGCCCGGCACTCTTTGCCCCCGCTCTGATGAAGTCAGGACATGCCTTCATTCGGTTTGATTGGGTCGGATTGGGCCGGATTCAGTTTGACTGGGTTTGACTGGGTCTGACTCGGGCGCAGTGGGGGCCGCTTCCGCCGCCGGCTCCGGCGGCAGCCCATAAATCTCCCGAGTGCGCGCAGCCCTTTCTTTCGGGCTGAGATATTTGTCGCACAGGCAGTCTTTGATGGCCGGGTTTTGCGCCCAACGCTTGAAATGCTCCACCACCTCCTCTTCGGTCTTCTGCCGCTCGCGTTCGAGCCGTTCCTGCTCGATTTTCAACCGCGCGGCGCTGTGATCGCCGCGCCGCAGCGCCACCACGTCACTGCAAAATTCACGCAACCGCGGCCAGTCGATCTCGCCGTCGTTGTCCTTGCCGGCGAGTTTACGGCTGGCCACCGCGTAGCGCGCCACCAGCCAGAGGCCGAGCTTCTCCGTCAGTGGTTCGCCGGCGGCTTCCTTTACTTCCTGCGCTTCCGCCGAAAGACAGCGCACCAGCTCCAGCGCTTCCTGCTGCTGCAGCCATTCGCGGTAGCCGCCCGATTTCCACTCGGACAGATTCTGCTCGCGGACGGCCCGGCCTCCAAACTCGGCCGCCACCACGCTTTGCACCTCCGGCAGGCCGTTGAGCCACGCCACCAGTTCCTTGCCCGGTTCACCATCGGACAACCGCCGGTTCAGTTCGTCCCGGACGGCCTTGGGCAGCCGGGCAATTTTACCATTGCGAGTTATATTCATGGGTCGGATTCAGTCGGATTCAGTCGGATTCACCCGGATCGGGTTTAACCGACACCGCCTCTGGTTGCGGCAACTTCACCTGCCAGCCTTCCAGGTCCGCGAACGCAGCCTCGCGCATCCGCCGGATTATCTCCGCATTGGAGAACCTGCCCTTGCGCGCGGCCAGATTCTCCAGCCGTTGCGAAAGCCGTTCACAGACGGCGCGCTGTGGCGACCGCGCCGGACTGATTCGACTGCCGTTCCTAAAGGTCATGTTTGATTTCTCATTTGGGCGCACGGCCAAAGATGGCGAGGCGCGCGCGTTCAATTTTCGCGTCTTCGATCAACGCCCATTCCGCTGGGTTGGCTTCGCGCTCCCGCGCCAGGAACTCCTCAAGCCGCTGCGACAGACGCTCGTAAACATCGCGTTCTGCCGCCCGTGCCGCTCGTGCCGTTCGCGCCGATCGGGTTCGATTCGAGTTCATGGTTTCGTCTTCAAATTCACACGCACACAATCCTGCAAGAATTTGCGGGCTGGAAGAGCAATCAAGTGACGTAAAAACCCGCTAAGTTTACGTCACAAAGTAGATTCCGTCTGCGGCAACCTTGACTTCCCTGATCTTTGGGGTGCAGGCCGCTTCCAATCGAAGCCGGCTGACCCACTTGCGAACGGCGGTTGCCGATGTGTCTTTATCGCTCTGCTTTTTCCCCAATTCCAGAGCGCAGAATGTGGCCAGCGCGCTGCTCGCGAAAAAACAGAGCGGTGGCATTAGGAGGCAATTCGGGGCCTGTTCCCAAACAAAAACTTTATTCCCGCGCCAGTGGCCCACATTCGCTTCCGCAAGCTGGTCTAACCACATCCCATAGTGGTCATATACTCCACACCAGTTTTCGACGAGAAAGCGGGGAACAATGCCGATGCGTTCACAATCCATTTCCGGCGGTCGCTGTTTCCTTGCCAGAGCACTGCCCAGCTTGATAAAAAAAGTCGTGTCATGTTTGTTGTTTGCTTTGGTAATGGCTAAATGAACAATCCAGTCGTCCACGGTACCCGAAACCTTCGCAATTCGCAGAGCAAATTTCCTTTCGTCCAGCCGGACTTCGCCGACTGAAATCTCTCCCCGTTCATTCCTGCCTTTATCCAGGTCATCAATGGAGACTTCTTCGCGGAGCAGACAATTCAAAATGATACTGGCCGTCTTGTGGCTATGCCAAACCCCGCAGTAGTCCGCTATCTGTGTGGGATGCGAGACGATTGCTTCGCGGATTTCTTTGATGAAGTTTTCGTTAGGCAGTGCCTTTAGTCTGGTCAGAAGTTCCGCCGATTCCTTAACCCATAAAAACTCCCTTCGTTCTGCCTGAGCTAGCTTGCTCAGCTCATGCAAAACAATGTGGACGTGGTCGAGCAGGTGCGCGTCTTTTAACCAAAAGAGTGTCTCACGCTTACTGTGTTTCAGATCAGGCATGAATGGCCGTATTTTCGGTCGACCAGAAATTCCACGCGTATCTCCGGCGCTTGAATTGACATCTGACAAAACCTGGTTAACGCTAATGGCATGTTCGATTTGGCGACTGCCATCGTGAACTTTTTGGCCGCTGCGTTTTCGTTTGCCGCAGCGGTCTTGTCCTTTAGTTCAATAAAAAAAACCGTTCCATCACCCGGGCTCTTATCGTTAAAGTCCAAGAAATCAGGGGCAATCTAAAAAGGAAGCGATTTCTTCCAAAGGCCAAACATGATTTGCAATCCCCGCTTTCCGTTTACCGTTTTTAAGTGCAACCCGTGACATAGGCTTGGCTAGTTTTCCAAAGGACGGATGCAATCCTTCGTCACTAATTTCTTCGGGTCGGGATAATTCTTCGGCACGCCGGGGGCGGTGACGGG
>PLJQ01000258.1 GCA_003140275.1 Limisphaerales bacterium | reverse complement strand
TCGTCAACCCGGCGGCTGCTAAACAGTGAATAGGCGCCGACCTCCAGACCTTTGCCGTGCGCGTAATCCACGTCCGTTTTGACGCGCGCGAGGTAAGCGGGATCCTCGTTCTCCAAGTTGAGACCGCTGCCGAAAGTATAGATGATCATCTCAAAGCCGGCCTCGGCGCATTGATCGACGGCCAGGCGGAAGGCCTTGGAGTTCGCGTCCCGGACGTGCATCATGATCGGGTTCTCCGTGGACCACGGCGCCAGCGCCCGATGCGCATGACGGACAAACAAGCCTTGCCGTTCACGGTCGGTCGAATCATGCACGACCAGCCAGGTGCGGAACGAGGTGAACGTCTCGCCGGGTTTGAGTTGCACTCCGGGCCCGATCGGTGGCTCGCATACCAGCAGACACGGAGTTTTAAGCGCGTAACTCACCTGGGTTTTGAAGGCCGGATCTTCGCGCCACGAGGCAACCTGGTTGCCCGTGATGATATCCATGCCCTTGAACATATAGTCGCTCAGCACCGAGATCGCCGGCGTGCGCCACGCCACGCCAGGCCGTTCATCGACTGCCGCTTCCGCCTCGACTGCGGCGATCCGCTCGCTTGCCAGGCGATCCAGCGTAATCGTGCGTTGGGTGCCATTGCTGACGGTGATCCATTTCCCGAGCACCGGCAGCCCGTCATACAATTCATGATGCACCGCGATCATGATGTCGCGGGTGGAGTCGTCCGGACCGCGAAACCTCAGCGAAAGCGTCGCGCCCGGCGGCGGCCAGGGAAGATTCGCGCTGTGGCGGGTGCGCTTCCATGTGAAGGGCGCAGCGGGCTTCCCCACTTTGAAATCAACAAACTGGAATGCCGTAGGCGAAGGCGTGAGCCTGGCCATCCATTCCGGAAGCAGGTAGGCGCGATCCGGCTGTCCGTTCAGGCCGCCAACGGAGTATTGCAGGGCATCGATCTGGATTGTCGCCTCCGGTTCGACCGCCCGCAAAAGACCCGCTCCAGTCATCATGTTATCGAGCCCGACCGTGGCGGCGTTCGGTGAGAGCCGAAACGCCCGGCGAACCAGTCCGTTCTGCAAAACCACCTCGTTGTCATTCTCACCACGAGCCACCTGCGCGATACAAGACTCCGGCTGAATCAGCCAGTCAACCTTTGTGGTCGCCGAAGGAGGCAAAGCGGCGCCACGGGGCAGACTGGAGATGGCTTGCGGAAAGCACCGTGCGCCCACGACCAACAGAACGACGCTTCCGAAGATGACTCCGAGGCGCACCGGCGAGATATGCCCGGGACGAAGGAAACGGTTCACGGGTGGTACCATGTTCACAATGCGCATGTTATGCAAGCTCAAGCCGTCGCCTTCGCTTGGAAAGATGTACTAGCAGGCAACAACGCCGTCATCGTTTCCCACTGTCTCGGTGACGGGTTGAGGATTATCAATCCGCCGTCCAAAGCCTTCCCCTTGGACTCAGCGTGACAACTCGAACAAAACGAAACTCTTGGGCGCCAGATCAAATGACCATTTTAGCGTCCGGCTTTCCCGTTCCAAGGCAAGGGTGCCTCCGGGAGTCCAGCCTTCCCATGTTCCTTCGGCCACAACGCGTCCTTTTGAAAAGCCATCCGGATTCTTCACGGTGGCATCGCGCCGATACGCCATGTCGCCGTGGTTCATGACCAGTAGCATGGCGGTGCCGTCAGGCTTCTTGTTGTACATGTGCTCAAGGCTGGTCCAAGGCGCGAACTTGATGCCGTCCCCGATGTGATCCTCCAAGCTGCGAAGCAAATGGGCGAGGGTGTTCGGGTACAGGAACGGCTCCGGGCCTCGCCTTTGGGCGTCGCTTCCCACTACGTTCAACGCGGTCACAAAGAAGACGCGACCGGCGCCGATGCGATTCTCGACGACGTAAGGAATGTCATTCAGGTGCGCGACCACGCGGCCGGTGGTCAGGCGGATCGGGTGCAGCCAGTGTTGCTGCCATTCCTCCCGTTTGTCCGCAACGACGTACCCTGCGACCGCCTCCGTTGATGCCATCGGCTGCTCCAGGTGAATCAAGTTCTTCTCAGCGGCGACGTAGGTGCAACCAATGAGCGGCTCGGCGAGGTCGGCGGCCGCGGATTTTTCCTGCTCGTCCAGAAACAGCGTGTCGCCGCACACCAGGACGCCGCCCTTTTCCACATAGTGGACCAACGCCTCGCGCAACGGCTGGGTCATGCGGTGATAGCCCAGGGCGACCAGCGCGGCGTAGCGCGAATATTTTTCCATCGGCAAATTGTCTGGCACGATGTCGAGCGGCCCGCAGGGACTTTCCGCGAGGAAACCGGGGTATTCCGGATCCCACCCGCACCGCTCGAATCCGGGATAGAAAATGTCGAGCACTTTGAGCGACAGGTCGGCGTCCCGCGTCTGCATGAACTTGTGACGAAGCCCGTCGAAGAGACCTGTGGCGCGCACGTCACCCGTCCGCCAACCGACGCCCGGCCAGCCGTTCTCATGGCCCAACAGGATCGCGAAGGGCGTGATCGTGTTTCCGCGCGGTCCAATTTTTCGCGTGACCGAATACAACGTTTTAAGCGCCCGGCCCCAGGGCAACAACGGTTGCGGCGTGGCTTTGCCAGGTTGAAACAGGCTCTCCTCGGGGTACGCCGCCCAGTCCACTTCGAGTTGCACGAAGTCCGCGCCGCCCATGGCGGCGCCGAGCAGCGTGGTGAAAAAGCACCACGGCGTGTGGCCCTCCCGCGGCGAAACCTGCCTGCCGGTGTTGCCCCGCGGCGACCACCAGGTCGAGTGGTCAATCATCCAACGCTTGCCGTAAGCGCGGGCCGTGCCGCGGTTTGCGGCCACCATCATGTTCGCGTTCGGGATATTCTCGCCGACCTCGCTGCAAATCAGGTCCACGCCCGCCTCGGCAAAAAGATGGTGATACAACACCCCGGAACTGTGGCCGACGGCGACGCCGCGTTCCTCATGTATCTTCCGGGTCAAGGTGTGTGCGCGTTCCACGAAGGCTTCCTTCACCGCACGGCGGGTCGGATTGCGATAGACTTGTTCGGAAAGATACTCCTCCGGCTTCAGTCCGGAGCTGTCCATCTCGCCCCAATGAATTCCCAGGAACAGGTCGCCAGCAATCGTCCGCATTTGGTCAAAATCCTTTTTGGCATAGTGCCACTGTTCCGGCTTTAGTTGCTCCTGAACGAAAAAATGGATCTGGTGCTCTTTGAGGTAATGGGCCACGGCGGCCCGGTCAACTTCATCCAGCGAATAGGCCACAAGCAGGACATAATCGGCCATGTCTTCCTCGACGAACGCCCGCAGGTGACGCAGATAAGTTTCATCGGGCACACCCTTTTGCAGATGGAGTTGAGCGCCCACATGGCAAACTTCGCCGCCATCTGCCCAACCGCGCGTGGGCCATACAGCGCAAAGGGCGATTATCGCCAGTCTCAGCCTCCAAGATCGCCGGCTTGTTCTCGTGCAGTTTGATTTCATCCAACCTGCCGTATGAGCCGCAGGCCACGGAGCAAGATTAGGCAGTTTCAAATGTCCCGCAAGCCTTCCGTGCGAGTAAGCCGTTCCAGAGTGCGAAGAAAGTGGCGCGCAATTCTTCCAGGCACAGCTCGAGTCCGTCCGGAAGAACGTCATATTACAGATAGCGCTACACTTGGGACCTTAATTCGAAATCAACAAGTTGAAAATGTCAAACGACATCCCATCCAAATCAATTTTGAAATTGATGGTCCAATTCCTAATTCGATGGCGGCTTTGCCACGGACACCAAAACGGACACCAAACGAGTTAAACAGGGTATAGTTGGGTTAAGCTGATTTATGTTGAGTAGCCAAACCAAATCAGGCATATTTGAGGCGCAACGGCGGGCAATTTAGGCCGATTCCGACCTCCGCCTCCAAACCCACAGAATCATAAGGGAACCTCCAGAAACTGTTTTTCGGAGTTGAGGTGAGGGTTGGAGTTTAGTTTTTAGTGCGGATGGATTCATGGCGGCTCATCCTTCCGGTTGCTTTGCCTGACGTTTGCGCCTTCGAGTTGTTTGGTTTCCGGTCGTTCCTGGTTTTTCGCTTCGCTTTTCAGGCGGTGATCGGCAGCAACTTCAAGCGCACGATCTGTTCGTAGCGGGCCAGAT
>PLJQ01000134.1 GCA_003140275.1 Limisphaerales bacterium | reverse complement strand
CGTCCCCGCTGAGAATTTCAAATCGCGGCCCAAGCGCGGCGCGGAGTTGGCTCACGCGGTCGGGATTGCCGCCCGCCTCTTTGATGCCCAGGATATTTTTGCACTCCCGGACGAGTCGTTTGACCGTATCAACACCGATTTCAATACCGCAACGTCCAGGGATACTGTAGAGCACAATCGGTAGATTCGTCTTGCGCGCAATGGCGCGAAAATGCTGNNTCTTGAGTCGGTTTGTTGTAATAGGGCGCGACCTGCAATGAACCGTCCGCGCCCGCTTTCTCGGCCTCACGCGTCAGAAAAATCGCTTCCCGGGTGGAATTGCCACCCGTGCCGGCGAGCACTTTGATTTTGCCCGCGGCGAATTTCACTGATAGCGCGATGATTTCAACATGCTCTTCGTAATTGACGGTGGGCGATTCGCCCGTCGTGCCGACCGGCACAACGCCGTCCACGCCCGCCTTGATTTGCACTTTAATCAAGCGTTGCAGCGCGGCTTCGTCAATCCGGCGTTGCTTAAACGGTGTCACCAACGCGGTGTAAGTTCCTGTGAACATAAATCAGCGATAGCATTGGAAAAATGGCGCGCTTTGGCGAGAATGAATTTCGCATCACAAATAGATCTGCTCCAAATACTCCATCTCGACAAACGGAAAAGACGGGAATATAAATCAAACTACCAATCGAATTCGACGGTGACAGTGCGGCACTTAATAGCGTGGGCAAAATGCAACAGACACCATTTAGGAAAAGACTTAACGTCACGGCTCTTGTCCTTGGGACAATCGCGATAGTCGCGGCGGCCTCTGCACTCGCATTGGATAAATCTCTGCCATACCGGGTTGACCGCGATCATTACGCCCAATATCTGTGGGTGTGGCGATTCTCTAAAGTGGCGCTTGCCATTGCGGTGACCGTCCTAATCCTCGGAATCGTAGATCGCCATAGGTTGGCCATCGGTCTTGCCTTGTTGACTCCAGTCTTTCTTAGTTTCATCGGTGGAGCTCACTCTGGACCCAACCCTCAAGCTTGGTGTCTCATCAACCTTCATCAGATCGACGACGCAAAGGAGCAACTCGCACTGAATCACAACTTCGCTAATGGAGTCGTTGTCACGGCAGAGCAAATCTCGCCATACATCCAAGATAGACGCAGGAGTCTTGAATGCGCTGAACACGGAAAGTACAACATCAATCCAATCGGAACAGAAGCTCGTTGCTCTGTTCACGGATCAACCAGCGAAATGGAGGCAGGATGGAAAGCAGAGATGCGTACACAACAACCTCTGGAGCGAAGGCGTTAATACACGGGAAGTGTTAGGCAACGATGCGAGCGCTTAACATTTCACTGGCCATAATTCCCTCGGCCACTTTCGTCACCGGCCCGGTCATCCGAATCGCAAAGTCGTCACCGATCTCGATGGCAATGACGCCGCCGGGCATGTGGACGGAANNGCCGCCGCGCTGCTGCTGCTGCCCGACGCGAGCGTGTAACCGGCGCCGCGCTCCCAAATCTCGATCTGAATGTTCCGCCGGTCGCGCACCTTGAGGAACTGTACGTTGGTGCGATTCGGAAAATTCGCGTGCGTTTCCAGCAGCGGGCCGAATTGTTTCGCCAGCTCCGCGCTGATTTCCAGCAGCGGCAACACACAGTGCGGATTACCAATGGTCGCCGCGCAAAAGGTGAACGTGCTTCCGCCAACGGTGATCTGCTCGTTAATCACTTCACGCCGCGGACCGGTCACGGGAATTTTGTCACTGCAAAAGCTGACCTTGCCCATGTCAACACGCACGGATTTTCCGCCGTCGAAAACCGTGGATCGCACCAACCCGCCCGCAGTTTGGATGGTGAATTCCTCGCCGCCGACGATTTTGCGATCCCAGAGGTAGCTCGAAAAAATCCGCAGTCCGTTGCCGCTCTTTTCGGCTTCGCTACCGTCGGGATTGTAGATGCGGAGGGCGCACTTCGCGTTTTCCGATGGAAGCGGGCCGAGCAGGATGCCGTCCGAGCCGACACCGAAGTTGCGGTGGCAGATGATTATCACCTGCTCAGTCGTCAACGGTGACAGCAGGTGCTTCGGGTCAATCACGATATAATCGTTGCCCAGCGCGTGGTACTTGGTGAATTCGAAAGCCATGTCGGGAGATTATCGCCCGCAGTTGATGGTTCAAAGTTCTAATTTTCCTCCGTTCCGGCTGGCGTAAGTTCCCATTAAAAACTTTACACACTGCGCCCCAGTTCGCACAGTATCGGTGTAATGGTAACGTCCTTTCAAGACACCCGATCAGGGAATAAACCGCTGCAACAAGACTTTGGCTTTCGTCCCCTGATTGACCTGGAAACCGCGCTCCGGCGGTCGCAGAATTATTTGCTCAAGGAGCAAAATCCGGAAGGATATTGGATCGGTGAATTGATGGTCGATTCCACCATTGTCTCCGATACGATTGCGTATCATCACTGGAATGGCAAGGTGGACCAGGAATGGCAGCGCAAGGCGGTCAATCACATTTTCTCCATGCAGTTGCCCGACGGCGGCTGGAACATTTATCATGGCGGCCCGTCCGAGGTAAATGCCACGATCAAAGCCTACCTGGCCTTGAAACTGGCCGGCATCCGGGCAACGGATCCCCGCATGTTGCGCGCGCGCGAAGTGGCGCTCAACCTTGGCGGCGTGCCGCGCATGAATACGTTTTCAAAACTTTACCTCGCGTTGCTCGACCTCTTCCCCTGGGATTACGTCCCCACCATTCCCTGCGAAGTCATTCTCATTGGCAAATGGTTTCACGTGAACTTCCATGAAATGAGCTCGTGGAGCCGGTCCATGCTGGTGCCGCTTTCCATCATCAACCATTTCAAACCGACGCGCCAGCTTCAGCCCCGCGTCACGCTCGATGAATTGTATCCCAAGGGCCTTGACGAGCGGAGCCTGGCGCTGGCGTTTGATCCCAAACGGGTCACCTGGCGAAATTTTTTCCTCTGGCTGGATCGGCTGCACAAATTTGTCGAAAACAACGGCCTGCGCCCCTTCCGCAAACTGGCGTTGAGAAAGGCCGAACGCTGGATGCTGGAACGTTTTGAGGGTTCCAATGGTCTGGCCGCCATTTTCCCGGCCATGCTCAACGCCCTCATTGCGCTCAAAGCCCTCGGTTATGCTGACGATCATCCGCAAGTGCGACGCGCCGAACGTGAGCTTAAAAATCTGGAACACGAAACGGAAGACAGCGTGCGCATCGAACCGTGTCTGTCGCCGGTCTGGGACACTGCCATTGTCGTGATGTGTTTGCGCGAATCCGGCGTGCCCGCCGACCATCCTGCGCTCAAAACCGCCGCCGAATGGCTGATGACCAAGGAAATTCGTTTCCGCGGCGATTGGTATTACAAGAACCCGGTGAATGTTGAACCCAGCGGCTGGGTCTTTGAATTTGAGAACAAATGGAACCCGGACGTGGACGACACGGCAATGGTTCTGCTCGCGCTGCGCAAAGTTCCCACCGACGATCCGGCGAAACGTGACGCCTGTTTCCAGCGCGGGTTGACCTGGATGCTCACGTTCCAGTGCAAGGACGGCGGNNACCACAACGCCATGCTCGACCCCGAATGCGCCGACATCACCGCGCGCATTCTGGAACTGCTCGGTTACGAAAACTGGAAAACCGATCATCCGCAGGTGAAGGAGGCGCTTGAATTCATCCGCGAACATCAGGAACCCGACGGCTCGTGGTATGGCCGCTGGGGCGTGAATTACATTTACGGCACCTGGCAGGCCCTGCGGGGTCTGCGCGCCCTGAACATCAACATGGAACAACCCTGGCTGCTGAAGGCCCGCGAGTGGCTGGAAAGCGTCCAGCATGACGACGGCGGCTGGGGCGAGCGCTGCAACACCTACGATGATCCCGTTTTCAAAGGGAGCGGACCGAGCACTGCTTCGCAAACCGCCTGGGCCGTGATGGGTCTCTGCGCGTTCGACGATCCACACCGTCCCGGTCTCGTCCGCGGGATTCAATATCTTGTGCAGACTCAAAATGCAGACGGTTCGTGGACAGAATTGGAAACCACCGGCACCGGTTTTCCGAAAGTTTTCTATTTGAAGTACGACATGTATCGGAACAGTTGGCCGCTTTTGGCTTTGGCGGCTTATCGCAGCCTGCTGACACGATCAACCGCCCAAGCCAACGGCCACATCAACGGCGAATCAATTCACTTTCCGGAGAGTTTCCAACCGCCAACGGCCCAACGGTCGTAGTCGCCAACCCCCGCAAAGAACCGGGCAGTGGCCCGAGTCGAAATGAGGTTTGACCATTGCATCTGCGGCGCTTGCAAGTGACCATTCCTGTGGATCAAAAACGCACTGTGAAAAAGCGGCGGTTTACTTTTCTGTCCGTCCTGGCGCGCTACGTGGCCCTTGGGATTCTGTTCATGCGACTAAATTCCAGCGCATTGGCCGCCAAAGCCGCAGGAGTGATTCAACCAGCCCATTGAATTCTGGCGTTGTCCTCAAAAGCTTCGCCACACCTTTCCTGTTTTCTTGCCAATCAGTTTCCATTAACAATGCTGCCGTGAACTGGTTCTATCGCCAACTCATCCGTCCCGCCCTTTTTACGCAGGATTCGGAAACTATTCACGATCGCACTTTGCGCGCGCTGGCTTGGGCGAGCCGGCGCGAGTTGCTTTGCGATGCGGTGGCTTCTTTCTTCGGCGCTCCTGATTTACCGACCGAGGTGTTCGGATTGAAATTTCCAAACCCGGTCGGCCTGGCGGCCGGCATGGATAAAAACGCCGTGGCGGTGCCGATGTGGGCATCGCTTGGTTTTGGTTTCAGCGAACTGGGCGGGGTCACCTGGCATTCGCAGCCGGGCAATCCCCAGCCGCGTTTGTTCCGCATCGTTGCCGAAGAAGCGCTCATCAATCGCATGGGTTTCAACAACGCCGGCGCGCAAGCAATCGCGCAAAGGCTCGCAGAGTGGCAGACAATAAAGCGCCGGCCCAGGCATCCGGTCGGCATCAACCTCGGCAAATCGAAGAGCGCTCCCATCGCACGAGCGGCGGAAGACTATGCCAATTCATTTCGTATCCTTTGGCCGCGCGCTGACTTTTTTGTGGTGAATGTGAGTTCGCCCAACACACTGAACCTGCGGCAATTGCAGGACAAGGCCGCGCTGAATGAGATCCTGGTCGCGCTTCAGGAAGTCAACGTTACCCAAAGTCAGACAGCCGCAGCCGCACGCGTGCCGAAGCCAATCCTGATCAAAATTGCTCCCGAGCTTTCGTTTGAAGCCATGGATGAAATTCTGGCGTTGGTTGGCCCATGCCAGATCGCGGGCATCGTGGCTACGAACACAACCATTACCCGTCCAGAAGCCAACGATCCTGGATCACAACGCATTTACACCGAGACGGGCGGCCTGAGCGGGCGACCGCTGCGCGCTCGCAGCACGGAAGTCATCCGTCACCTCCATCGGCAAACACGCGGACGGCTGCCAATCATCGGTGTGGGCGGAATCTTTACTGCGGCCGATGCGTGGGAAAAAATTGCCGCGGGAGCCTCTCTCGTGCAACTTTACACCAGCCTGGTTTATCGCGGGCCAGGTATCGCGAGAGCAATTGTCACCGGTCTGCGCGAGCGATTGGCTGCTGAAGGAATGAAAGAGATTCGCCAGGCGGTGGGCTGCGAGATCAAGTAATTTTTAACTTACGCCGGAACATAATTAATTGTGGTGATTAACGCTTGACCGCTAGCACAGCGAGGTTTATACCCCTAATCAATCTACAAATAGATTAACACTTAGCCCCTAAGCCTGTATGAGCATGACAAAGCGTGACTTGGTAATTCGCATCAGCAATGAGACCGGGTTGGTGCAGCAACAGGTTCTGGACGTCGTCCAGAAAACACTTGATTATATCGCCCAAGCCGTGGCTAAAGGCTCCAAAGTGGAGTTGCGCAACTTCGGGGTGTTTGAAGTCAAAATCCGCAAAGCCCGGATCGGTCGCAACCCGAACGCGCCGGAGACCGACGTTCCCATTCCGCGACGGGCGGTCGTCAAATTCAAACCGGGCAAGGAAATGCGCGAGTCGGTAATCAAACTCCCAACCGGTCAATAGGGCGTTTAGCTTCGGGGCAGTTTTCCCGTCACTGCCGTTGCCCGGTGAGCGATCTGTTATTTCGGATCGGAAAAGGAGAGTTGCAATACTGTTACTCTACCGCTCCCCCTTTGCTTCACCACTCTTTTGCCTTTTACCTTTTGCCCTTCGCCTTTTAACATCGTCCCGTGGCTATGGAACGCTTACCCGGTTTTCGAGATTTTTATCCCGAACCGCTCCCACACCCCGGCCTTTGGAGTGCGGACGCCCGCCAATTCATTTTTGAACAATGGCGGGCGACCGCGCAGCGCTACGGCTTTCGTGAATACGACGGCCCACCGCTTGAGCCGTTGGAACTTTTCACCACCAAGAGTGGCGATGAAATTGTTGGCCAACTCTACAACTTCACCGACAAGGGAGAGCGAACCGTGGCTTTGCGCCCGGAAATGACTCCGACACTCGCGCGCATGGTCGCCGCGCATGAGCGCAATTACAAAAAACCCATCAAATGGTTCGCCCTGCCGCAACTCTTCCGTTACGAACGTCAGCAGAAAGGCCGTCTGCGCGAGCATTTCCAGTTCAACGCGGACATCATTGGCGAATCCGACCTGGCCGCCGACGCCGAACTCATCGCGCTGCTGATTGACACTCTCCGTTCGTTTGGTCTGACGGCGAAAGATTTTATTATTCGTCTCAGCAGCCGCAATGCGTGGCAGGAGTTCTACGATGCCAGAAGTCAGAAATCGGAAGTCAGAAGTGACCAAGCCCATGTGTTTTTTCAAATCATCGACAAACTGGAACGCGAAACACCCGATGAAAGCAAAAGGAAATTAGGTTTGCTCGGTTTCTCGCTCGACGAAGTGAACGAGTTCATTAAGTCCGGCACTCCAACCATAGAACTCGCTGCGATTCTAAAGAATCTAGCTGCGGGTGGGCTGGGCGAATTCGTCAGGGTCGATTACCAGGTCATTCGTGGTCTGGCGTACTACACCGGCGTCGTCTTTGAAGCGTTTGACGTTCAGGGCGAATTCCGCGCCATTGCCGGTGGCGGCCGTTACGACAACCTTGTCAAACTTATCAGCGGCGGCAAAGTGAATCTGCCCGCGCTCGGGTTCGGCATGGGTGACGTGGTGCTGCTGGAATTGCTGAAAGCGCGCAACTTGTTGCCCAAATTCGAAGCCGCGCTCGACGCCTTTTGCCTCATCGAAGATGAAACCTTGCGGACGGAATCCTTGAAACTCATTCACGATTTGCGCGGCGCTGGTTACGCGGTGGATTATTCCCTTACCCCGGCCAAATCGGACAAACAATTCAAGCGGGCACTCGAACTGAACTCCCGCCATACGTTCAAATTGGAAAGAACCGAAACCGGTGAACTGGTGGTAAAACTAAAAAAACATCCAGCCAGGAAAGAAATCATCACCAATCCGCTGGAGTTGGCGGCCAAATTAAGCGCCGAAGAATAATGTTGTAGGCCCCTCCCGCCACGCCATGAGTCGAACTGCGACCATTCAGAACTGGAGTTCCCACCACTGTGCCCAATCCTTTCAGGAACGTCCGTTTGGTATAAATGCAGAAATGTTTAATTACACGGTGATCTGTTCGTACTTGATTGGGAGCGAGAACCGCTCCTTGAAGCGACGCAGGTACTCTGCGCCATCCTTGTCGATCGCGGTCTCACTGACTACGATCAGGCGCGTTGCCTCCGGGCCGCCCGGCCAGAAGGCGTATTCGAGAAGTTGGCCAATTGCTTGGCGGATGCAGGCCCGAGCCGAACAATTCCTTGTTGGCGCTTTCAAGCAAGACTTCGGCGCGTTTTTGAATCAATGAC